>JAWVZW010000144.1:0-5808 GCA_033721975.1 Balneolaceae bacterium | reverse complement strand
CCGACATAATCTATATAACGGCATGGCCACCGCACTGGCGGCTCGTGCTTCAGAAATAAAAAATGAATACATCCGGGAAAGTCTGATGAGCTTTGAAGGCATTGCTCACCGGCTGGAACCCGTGAGAACACTCGATGGGGTTCAGTATATCAATGACAGCAAGGCTACCAATATCAATGCTGCCTGGTACGCGCTGGACAGCTTTCATGTGCCCATGACGCTCATTCTGGGCGGTCGTGACAAAGGAAATGACTACAGTGAGCTGGAAAGTCAGATCCGGGATAAGGTGCACACCATTATTTCCATCGGTGAAGCCAGAAAAGCTATCAAATCACAGCTGGGCAAGATTGTACCCAACCTGATTGAGGCTGAAAGCATGAAAGAGGCCGTTAAACTGGCCAGAAAAAATGCAAAACGAGGTGAAATTGTACTCCTGAGTCCTGCATGTGCTTCATTTGACATGTTTGATAACTACGAACACAGAGGTGAAGTATTTAAAGAAGCCGTGCTGGAACTGTGAGACGTCAGAAGTGAAAAGTGAAAAGGCAAAAGTGAAAAGCCGGACCCTAACTCCTAACTCCTAACTCCTAACTCCTAACTCCTAACTCCTAACTCCTAACTCCTAACTCCTAACTAAAGTTGTACTACACCACACCAAATAGCAAAGTAGGATCTATCTTCGGTACCACGAAGGAAGAGCTGGACTCACCTGTACAGGGAAGTGACCGGGTGATCCTCGTGTGTGTTTTTGTGCTGATGATGTTTGGAGCCATGGCGGTCTATTCATCCATTGCTTACTTCGCACAGATGCATGGTACAACGGCGACTGCGCTGGTTACGGGTCACATTGTGAAGCTGGGCATTGCATTTATAGCCATGATCCTGGTTTCCAAGCTAAGCTATACGGTTCTGGCCCGATTCAGCCGTGTTGCCATGGTATTGAGCTGGCTACTTCTGTTTGCGGTTATGATCTACGGAGATCTTGTATTTGGTGCCCGTCGGGCCCTTTCTATAGGTGGGTTCTCATTCCAGCCATCCTCGTTTGCAGCTGTGGCACTGATTATCCATGTAGCCGTGATGCTCCATGAAAAACAGGAGTATATCAAGGATTTCAAGCGTGCGTTCCTCCCTATTTTGGTATGGGTGGGTATTACCTGTCTGCTGATCGCACTCGAAGATCTCAGCAGCGCTGCACTGCTCATGGGAATCTGCATCTTCATGATGTTTGTAGGCAGGATCAGTACGATACAGATATTTGGCCTGATTCTTATCGGGCTGATCGGAGCTTCCTCGCTGATTATGAGCTCTCCGGAACGCCAGAGCCGTATCACCCAATATGTAGCCCAGATCACGGATATCAACAGTGAAGAACTGGAATCGGCGGAAGGATACCAGGCACAGCAAGCACACATTGCCATTGCCCGCGGACAACTGATGGGCGTTGGAATCGCTAAAAGTACTCAGCGCGATTTTCTCCCCGCCCCCTATAACGATTTTATTTTTGCAATAATCGCCGAGGAGTATGGTATGATCGGATCATTGGGTCTGATGATGATTTTTGTAGTGATCCTGATTCGGGGCATTGCACACATCGCCCGACAGGCTCCGGACCCGCTTGGCACGTTGATGGCACTAGGTGCCACGCTGATGATCACACTTTATGGATTTGTAAATGCAGCCGTGGCTACGGGACTGTTTCCCGTTACCGGTCTGCCCATGCCCTTCATCTCTTATGGCGGCACAAGTATGCTCTTTGCCGGCGTGATGGTGGGTATTCTGCTGAATATTTCGAAGTACAACCGTCAAATTCAAAATCGATTTTACAACGGCTGATCTGAAATCATGACAACCGCTGCAATGGACATATCATCTACAGACACCCTCACCGCTGCCGGTAGTCCGCTTCGCGTTCTGCTGGCGGCCGGTGGTACGGGTGGTCATGTATATCCCGCCATCGCAATTGCGGATGCCGTTAAAAAAATGCATCCGGAGGCCGGAATTCTGTTTGTCGGTACCCGGGACCGAATGGAATGGCAAACCGTTCCAAAAGCAGGATATCAAATTCAGAGCATCTGGATCAGCGCATTTCACCGTCGTCTGACCCTGCAAAATCTGCTCTTTCCTGCCAAACTGGTCGTCAGCATAGCACAGAGTTATTCCATCCTGGGCTCGTTCAAGCCGGATGTAGTGGTAGCATGCGGTGGATTTGCATCCGGCCCGATTGGATGGGCGGCATCCAAAAAAGGAATTCCGGTTGTTCTGCAGGAACAGAACAGCTTTCCCGGTGTGACAACCAGAATGCTGGCAAAGCATGCCGACACCATTTTCACTGCATTTGATCAGGCCGCTGAGCATTTGCCGGAAGACAAAATCATATTATCCGGAAATCCGGTCAGAAATAAACTTACAGCCGTAGACAAAAATGAATCTCTGGATATGTTTGATTTCTCACCGGAGAGAAAGACCCTTCTGGTTTTGGGGGGAAGCGGCGGCGCTAAAGCGCTTAACATCGCGATGAAAGAGAATCTGGAAGAGCTTCACGACTGCCTCGATCTACAGATCATCTGGCAGTGCGGTGAAAAATATTACAGTGAACTCAAAAGCAGCATTGATACAGAAAAATATCCGAATCTCAGGCTTCTGGGTTATGTAGACAATATGCCGGCCGCTTATGGAGCTGCCGACCTGGTTCTGACCCGTGCCGGTGCAAGCACATGCAGCGAACTTGCACTGCTTGGAATGCCGGCCATACTGGTGCCCTCTCCAAATGTTGCCGGAGACCATCAGTCAAAAAATGCACGTGCGATGGTTGAAGCAGGAGCAGCCCTTGAACTGAGGGAGGATAAACTGATACCGGACCTGACCGGAATCATCAAGCAACGAATTTTTGACGAGAAAGCCCTGTCCGATATGAAAAAAGCCATGAAGTCCCTGGCAAAACCGGATGCGGCTGACACCATAGCAAGGAAAATTTTCAAATTAGCCGGTAAGGAAGCCTCATGAGTAAAAAGATTCAGACACAGCCCGTATTTGGCCGTACACGGCAGATCCATATGGTCGGGATCGGGGGGATTGGTATGAGCGGTATTGCTGAAATCCTTCTGCTCCGGGGCTATAACGTCTCGGGATCAGACAGCAGTCTGAGCGAGACAACAAAACGGCTGGAAGAGCTCGGTGCAAAAATTTTCCGCGGCCACGATGCCTCCCAGATTGAGGGAGCCGATGTCGTTGTCTACACAAGCGCCGTTAAAGCCGATGAAAATGAGGAAACCCGTGCCGCATTGGCTAAACATATCCCGGTTATCAAGCGCTCGGAGATGCTGGCTGAGCTTATGCGCATGAAATACGGTATCGGAATAGCCGGTACGCACGGCAAAACCACCACAACCACCCTTGCGGGACATGTTGTGCAGGACGGCAACTACGATCCCACCATCATTGTGGGCGGACGTGTACACAGTTTTGATAAGACCAATGCAGTTGTAGGCAAGGGAGATATTATTATAGTTGAAGCGGATGAGTTTGACCGAACTTTCCTTCGCCTCTCACCTTCCATGGCCGTGATTACCAACATTGAAGCAGAACATCTCGACATTTACAAAGATCTTGAGGATGTCTGCAATGCATTTATTGAGTTTGCCAACAAGGTACCTTTCTACGGTGTGGTGATTGTTTGCCTTGATGACCCCAATGTTCGAAGCATCCTTCCGGAAATTAAAAGGCGTACCATCAGCTATGGATTTACTCCACAGGCGCAGGTTCGGGCCATCAATGCTCACCAGGACGGGTTCAAAAGCCGTTTCACCGTACTGTTTGAAGGAAAAGTGCTTGGAGATATTGAGCTGACAGCTGCCGGTGAGCATAACATCAAGAATTCACTGGCTGCCGTTGCCATAGGCTTGGAGCTTGGCATGGACTTCAAGGATATTAAATCAGGACTGGAGCGTTTTCGAGGCGTATTCAGACGATTTCAGCAGAAAATGGACCAGGATGGAATCCTTGTGATTGATGATTACGCGCATCATCCAACGGAAGTTCAGGCAACCATTTCTGCCGTAAGAGAAGGCTGGAAAGATCGGCGGATAGTAGCGGTATTTCAGCCTCACCTCTACTCCCGTACCCAGCAGATGTACCAGGAGTTCGGCCTCTCCTTCTTCGATGCAGAGGTTCTGGTTGTTACGGATGTATATCCGTCAAGGGAAAAGCCTATTGAAGGAGTAGACGGCAAATTGATAGCCGATACAGCCAAAACATTCGGCCACCGTGGAGTGCACTATATTGAGAACAAAACGGATCTGCCGGCCAAGCTGAAAGAAATTACTGAAGAAGGAGATATCGTCGTGACCATGGGTGCCGGAGATATCTACAAATTTGGCGAAGAGTTTGTAAACAAAATGATGAAAGATAAATCGTGACCAAAAAGTCCGCACATAGCAGAATGAAAGGATCGTTTCCGCTCAATATGATGAGCTGGATTGCCGCCGTACTGTTTATCACCGGTCTTGCGGTGATTGCCGGGTTCTACATGGAGCAAAATACACGCATCCATGGCGTAGATTTCAGCGGAAGCTATTTCACAGACGTAACTGAATTAACTGAAAAGATTGAACCGATATCGCCTGTTGGTGAACTGGCCGATAGTGTTGACTATGCATCCATCATCAACACACTGCAGACCCTGCCCTACGTCAGAAATATAGATGTAAGCATGAATTTTAGGGGAAAACTGACTTTTACGGTTCATGAACACGATCCTGTAGGCCTCATTGTAGACGGCTCCAAACGCATGTACGTATCGCGCGATGGGGTTTTACTCCCCCTCGTTCCCGGAAAAGCGAAGGATGTTCCCCTGGTGTACGGCTACCGTACAGCATCACCCGGCGATTCACTCACTGCACCATCATGGAAAAGGATGGCACAGTTTCTGACTGAGGCGAAACATCGGCCGGTCAGCTGGGCAACACTGAGTGAACTGGCCTGGAATGACACTGAAGGAATCGTAGCCCTTAGCCATGAAAACGGAGTAAAACTGATCTTTGGCGAAGAGGAATATTCAGAGCGTCTTGAACACTGGGAGCTTTTTTACACCGACGTCATTGCCTATGAAGGGATCGATAAATTCAGAAGCATTGATCTTCGGTTTAGAAATCAAATTGTCACGCAGCAGATATGATCAATCACGGATATTTATTTAGCAATCAACATTAGCAGAAGGTGGTACTATGGACATGGAAATTGAAAACGAACGGATTGTAGTAGGTCTTGATATTGGCACCACAAAAGTTTGTGCAGTGGTGGCTTCGATCGACGACCGCGACCGGATACACATCCTGGGTGTGGGCAAGGCAGCCAGCGAGGGACTGAACCGGGGTGTGGTGGTTAACATCGATAAAACGGTCAACGCAATTAAAACTGCGGTTGAACAGGCACAGCTGGCCTCCGGAATTGAGGTGAATTCCGTAAATGTTGGAATTGCCGGTGATCACATCAGAAGCATCCGCAGCAAGGGTGTAATCACGATCAATAACCGCGACAAAGAGATTACGGTACAGGACGTTGAACGTCTGCTGGAAGACTGTCAGCGTATCATGCTCCCCCCCGATCAGCAAATTCTCCACGTAATCCCTCAGGAATTTGTGGTTGACGGTCAGGACGGTATCAGCGATCCCGTGGGTATGAGCGGTATGCGGATGGAAGCGGAAGTTCACATTATCACCGGTCTCGTATCTGCCGCCAAGAATCTCTACCGGTGCGTTGAACGCGCCGGATTCCAGGTTGCCGACATCATCCTCGAGCCGCTGGCCAGTT
>JAWVZW010000143.1:0-5829 GCA_033721975.1 Balneolaceae bacterium | reverse complement strand
TCAAATCCATTTGGACGACTTCTGGAGGAATTTGCTGCGACTTCTTTTTCAGCTCATCCGTATAAAAACCCTGTGATCGGCTGGCCATCAGATATTCGCAATACAACCATCGAAGATGCCAGGGAATTTAATGAGAAGCATTATTCGCCCTCCAGTTTCACCATTGCCATTGTGGGTGATGTGGATCCTACAGAGATGAGACAACTTGCAGATAAATATTTTGCCGGACTGCCATACGGTGGACCGGCTCCCGAGCTCACGGTGGTAGAACCGGAACAGAGAGGGGAGAGAAGGTTTGTAATCGAAGAGCGATCCCAGCCCATCTATGTTGAAGGATACCACGCCGTTCATAATCAGCATCCGGACTATCAGGCCCTGAATCTGTTGAGCAATATTCTATCATCCGGCCGGACATCAAGGCTTTACCGCAGGATGGTTGTGGACGATCAGTCTGCCCTACAAGCAAGCTCCTTAAACGGATACCCGGGAAGTAAATATCCCGGCATGTTTGTGATCTACGTCATTCCAAATCAGGGAGTAGAAATGCAAACCGTTGAAGAGACATTGCGTGAAGAACTCCAAAAAATTGTAGATGAAGGTGTTACCGAAGAGGAACTGAACCGCGTTCGGACCAATGCGCGTGCGGGTCTGGTTCGTACTCTCACATCAAATTCCGGTATTGCTCAAACCCTGGCAAGTGCTCATATAAACGGGGGCGACTGGAGAACAGCTTTTACCAACCTCGACCGTCTATCGAATGTCACTACAGATGATATTCAGAGAGTGGCTGAGCAGTATCTGATAAAGAGCAATCGAACGGTTGGAATGATTGTAAACGAGCAAAGCGAAGACGTAGCCAGTAATTAATCGTTGAACACATAATTTATTCTGTTATGAATTTCTTGAAAACATATTTGATACCGGTATTACTATTCGCACTTATTACAGCTTGTGCTACCCAGGAACAGGTTGCTGAGCAGGAGTCTCGCAGCGATTCAATGCGCCCGGAGAACCTGGAGTATCCTGAACTGAATTCATACGTACAGCCCGAAATCGAGACATTTGAGCTCGATAACGGGATCAAATTCTATCTGGTGGAAGACCGGGAAGTGCCCCTGATGAATCTCAATATCCTTGTTCGTGGAGGATCATTTATGGTGCCTGACGAGAAAGTAGGATTGGCTTCTGTCATGACCAGTGCGATGAGAAACGGAGGTTCGGAAGCCTATCCGGAGGATGAGCTGAATCAGCTGCTTGAGGACAAGGCTGCCAGAATTGAATTCGGAATGGGCTTTACAAACGGGTCTGCAAATCTGAATGCACTCAAGGAAGATTTTCGTGATTTACTGCCGGTGCTTGTAGATGTGATGATGAATCCTCTGTTGCCTCAGGAAAAAATTGATCTTGCAATTACACAGCGGCGTACTGCGATTGCCCGCAGAAATGATGATGCCCAGCAGATCGCAGTCCGTGAGTTCGAAAAACTGATTTATGGTGAAGAATCTCTCCAGGGCAGGCAGGTTGAGCACTGGACACTGGATGCAATTACCCGTGAGGATCTTTTAGAATTTCATGGGGATGTATTTACTGGCGAGAATTTGATGATTGGCTTGGTCGGCGACTTTGATATTCAGGAAATGAAATCAACCTTGGAAGACGTGTTTTCTTCCATTCCTGCAGGGGAAGAAAATGAGCTGAAACTCCCGGAGGTTGATTATCAGTTTGACTCCTCAATTTATTTCGTGGATAAACCGGATGTTAATCAATCTGTAGTCCTTATGGGCCATATTGGAGGCATGCGCGACAATCCGGATTATGCAGCTCTACAAGCAATGAATGAAGTACTGAGTGGCGGATTTTCGGGCAGGCTGATGCAAAACGTCCGTTCTGAACAGGGGCTGGCCTATGCGGTGTTTGGCGCCTATGGCAGCAGTGCCCTCTATCCCGGACAGTTCTATGCGGGAGTCTTTACCCAGAGCAGTTCCACAGCAGAAGCGATAGAATCGGTTAGAAGAGAAATGGTTAAGCTGCAGCAAGAGCCGGTAAGCCAGCAGGAACTCGACGATACTCGTGAATCCATTCTGAATTCACTGGTTTTCAGATATGACAGCCGCAGAAGCGTTCTGAGCCAAAGAATGTCGAATGAATATTTTGGACTGCCGCAGGATGCGTTCGATCGGTACATAGAAGAGTTACGGACACTGACGCCGGAAGACATTCAGCGTGTGGCCAGAGAATATATGCGGCCGAACCAGATGCGGATACTGGTGGTAGGCAACAGCTCAGAAATCGGCGATCAGTTAAGCCAGTTTGGAGAAGTGCAGGAACTGGACATTTCCATTCGCCGCACACAGGATGAAGGTGATGAAGTTGAGATTGCAGGTGATGTAGAGGCCGGACGTGAATGGTTTGACCGAATGAAGAGTGCAATTCTGGTGGATGCAGGGACTGAAATAACATTGAAACAGGAAGGCCGTGTTGAAATGTCGATGCCGATGACCATGACGATCGACAGAACAGAAACGCTGAATTTCAGTGAAGAAACATTTTTGATTGAAATGAAAAATACACCCCAGGGAGATATCACGCTGGATGTACAAGGCAATTCCGGAGTTCTGAAGGTGGGCGGGCAGGAGATCCCTCTTCCTCCTGCACAACTGCGTCAGCAGCTTGCTGAATATTATGTTCACTATCTGAATGTTGTCATCAACGCAGATGAGTATACTCCTGCACTGGAATCCATTGAAACGGTCGACGGTAACGAGGTTGCCGTGCTGAACCTGGCGGGACCACAGAACATGACCATCCACCTGGATACGGATTCCTCACTGCCCACCATGCTCCAGTACAGCATGATGAATCCCCAAACCGGCACAGATATGGACTTTCGTATGTATTTTGAGGACTGGAGAGTGAATGATGGTGTTGCCATTGCCTATGAAACCCGAAGCGTGGTGATGGGGCAGGATCAGGCCAGTATATCACTGACAACACACTCGGTGGAGTAAGAAACTGCCTTGAATCATTCCAAAAGAGCGTAGGAGCCCCGTTCATTTCAGAGCCGGGGCTTTTTTTATGATAATCAGGGGGTTTGGGTATTTTTCTGCCGAAGCCATTCGTAACAAACGATGGCTGCACTGACTGATGCATTTAATGACTCCACCTGGTTTTTCATGGGGACTGACAGCAAAAAATCACAATGTTCGCCGGTTTTCTGACGCATACCTCGTCCTTCATTTCCGATTACGAAAGCCATAGGCACATCAAAAGTCTGATCCCATACAGCGGAATCACTGTCCTGATCCAGGCCGGCAATCCAGAATGAGTTCTCCTTCAGGTCCATAATGGCCCGGTTTAGGTTTACTGCGCGTACAATGGGTACTCTTCCTGCTGTGCCGGCACTGGTTTTAAAAACGGCTGCATTTACGGGAGCCTGCCGGTGTTTAGGCACGATTACCGCTTCGATACCTGCAGCTGCTGCAGTTCTCAAAATGGCTCCAAAATTGTGGGGGTCCTCGATTTCATCCAGTATCAGGACGGCCATATCCGCATGGGGCTGTACGGCTTCAAGCCAGTCTTCGAACTCCTGGTATTCAGCCATGGTGATAGTCGCAACCACACCCTGATCATTCACTTTCCCCACCATGTCGAAGAGCTTTTTACCCGGTACGTCAACAACCGGTATGCGATGTGATGAGCAAAGATCCATAATGACGCCGGTTACGGAGCTGTGTAGATTTTTTCTCAGGTAAACCTTTTCAACCTTCTCAGGAGAGTGCTGAAGCTGTTCTTCAACAGGTTTTCTGCCGTATATGTATTGATTAGAATTTTCCACTAATGAAGGGCAAAATTTTGATAATCGGTTTCAGTTTGTATTATTAAAGCGTTCTGTAATAGTAAGAATAAACATATGATCGACGATTCAAAACACATTCGTTCTGACGTCGATGGGGTTAGAGACAACTGGGGTACATCTGATAGTACGTCTGCCGTAAAGAAATCCCGTATCGTTACGGGTGGAAGTCATTTCTTGATTCCCATGGCATCGGGCATACTACAGATAACAGTTGGAATGACACTCGTAGCCGTATCGATACTCGGACTCATAACACCATTATGGCTGTCCGCTTTTTTAAGCCTCATTGGAAGCGTTTCCAGCATGACCGGTGTATTTTTGGTTTATAACACCTTGTCGAGCAGAGAGGCTTATGACACCCTCATCACACAGGCGATCAAACGAATCATCAGCGCCCAAAACTGACCTGTTAAGCAATGGCGTACAGTTCTGAAGACGAAGAGAGGATGCAAAGCTATGCTCATGTTCATCTGAGAGGCAAATCCGGATCTTCCATGGAAGAACAGATGCGTGAACTAAGCAAAAAAACAAGGCTGAAATGGCTTCAGTTTGCGATTAACGCTGCCGTAGTCGCAGTATTGACATATATGTACTTTACAGGGAGCTATGACATACACCCGCTTTTCTACTACCCACTGTCAGTCCTGTTTGTAATAAATATGGGTTTGGTGCACTTTCAGGTAAGGCAAATCAGGGAACTGCGCGAATATCTATTATTCAAAAACTGACTTTCTGCCCTAACTTATTCAGGTTTTGCCAGCCTAAAATTGCAACTTCGTGGTCATAAAAGAGATTTTACACCCCACAAACCCGTCCTTTCTGGTCATTGCCCATAGAGGAGCCAGCCATGAGGCGCCTGAAAACACCATGAAGGCGTTCGAACTGGCCTACAAATATGGTGCAGACATGATAGAGGTTGATATCCTGCCCAGTTCTGACGGTGTTCCCGTAGTTATTCACGACACCTTCACCAAGCGCCTTACGGGAACCGAAGCCGATATCCGCAACATTCATTCTTCGGAACTCCCAAAATTGATTGTTCGGTTAAAAAGAAACAGGGGGTATGGTTCTGAGCCCATTCCCACACTTGATGAGCTTCTTGCCTGGGCAAAAGACAAAATTCTATTGAATATTGAAATCAAGCCAGAAGGGTTCCGCCCGGATGCTGATTCAAATATTTTAAAAAAAACTCTCGAATTGATCAGCGATTACTCCTTGCAAAAAAGTATTCTCATCTCATCCTTCAGCCCGGCATGCATTCGGCAGTGCCGATCCCTGGCTCCTGAAGTTGCAACCGGAATTCTGTATGATAAACGGGCTTACAAGAGGGAAGATCCTGTGAAGGTTTGCAAAGAACTGGGTGTAAACTCTCTGCATCTGAAAAAAAGGAGCGCAACCCGAAAAAGGATTCATCATGCAAAAGAAAACGGGATCCCGGTTTTGGTTTATACAGTGAATCGGAAGAGAAGCATGAAAAAGCTCGTTCAAAAGGGTGTTAAGGGAATTTTTTCGGATAAACCTGCTCTTTTGAAGGAGACAATAAGTGAACTGTAAGTCTGATAAAAAAGGCCGCAATGAAATAAAAAGGAAAAAAATGATGAAGAATTCTTATTTCGTTTGAATGCCATTGAGTAGCCTCCTATTTTCAGTTTTCCCGAAACAAAGTCCACGACTTCATGGCTACGAAATATATCTTTGTTACCGGCGGGGTAACGTCTTCTCTTGGTAAAGGAATTATTTGTGCATCTCTGGGCCGGCTGCTGGTGGCGCGCGGACTGCGGGTTACGATTCAGAAGCTGGATCCTTACATCAATGTGGATCCCGGGACCATGAACCCGTATGAGCACGGTGAAGTCTATGTGACAGATGATGGGGCAGAGACTGACCTGGATCTGGGCCACTTTGAACGATTTTTATATATTCGTACCTCCCAGACGAATAATGTAACGACCGGAAGGATTTACTACGATGTG
>JAWVZW010000142.1:0-5880 GCA_033721975.1 Balneolaceae bacterium | reverse complement strand
TATCCAGCTTGCCTCCATAGGTTTTCAGGCTGAGCCGGTATACCATCGGTTTATTGGAATCGATGTTTTTTCTGCAAGATTCCTGGACAGTTGGAATTTATTACTGGATCAGGATGATATTGAATATGGAGCATCCCTCACTTTGGGTGCACTTACTATTCTGGGACCGGTTAAAGCTATTTTATCAACCAGTACTATCGACTCATTTCAGGCAGAATTACAAATAGGTTATCAATTTTGAGCAGCTTACAGAAAATCCAGGAAGAAATTGAGAAACTGCTGCTGGAGGCACAAACAAATCCAGCTGATGCAGACATTCTGAACGAAATTGGTGTGGGATATCTGATCATCGGGCAGACGGAGGATGCCATATCCTACCTGAAACAGGCTGCAGAACATGGAAATAATCCTACCGTTCTCTACAATCTGGCAAATGCCTATTCAGAAAATGATGATCCTGTAAAGGCACAGGAACTGTATTTGAAAGTTCTTGAGGAAAAACCAGACCATATCCCCTCTTTGAACAATCTTGCAGGCTGTTTTGAACAGACCGGAAATGCAGAAAAGGCAGAAGAACTGTTCAACTATTTGACGCGCTTGAATAGTCAGGACCCATTATCCCATCTAAATCTCGGGAATTTTTTACTTCGGCAGAACCGCCATATAGAGGCGGTAAAGTGTTATCAGGAATCGATTGAAAGGGATGAAAACCAAACTGATTCGTACTATAACATCAGCTGGGTTTTGATGAAGGCTGGTGCGATTGATAAGGCTCTGGAATATGCAGAGAGAGGACTCAAAAACGATCCCGATCATTCTGATTTAAAAGATCTTTCTTCCCGGTTAAAATCCAAACTCAGCGAATGAGTTCATTTGAATTTGATCTGGAGAGACGTTGCTTTTGGCTGTTTTCCACCTCTTTCTCCAGCTCGATGGCAAATGCTGCAGCCATTTTTCTGTCAAATTTATCAGAAACACCTATTTGAGGCATTTTACCCAGTAAAAAGGATATCACCTTATTGGCATTGACAGCGTGCTGGATGTGGCAATCAGAATTCATCAGTTCTTCGAAAGAGCATTTTACGGCATCTTCAATAGAACCTTCAGTGTATTCAAGGATAAATTCACTCAGAATGTTATCCTCAGGTGATGGTTGATTCATGGAGTATGAATTTCTGTTGGCGTTCAGAAATTCATACTCCTTTCAAATCAAAAAGTTTCCGAGTGAACGTAATCTCCTATCAGTTCCTGCAACTGCTGGCGTCCCCGGTTAATTCTGGACTTTACGGTACCCATTGCAGTTCCTGTGATTTCAGCAATTTCTTCATAGGTAAGCTGCTGAATGTCTCTAAGGATAATTGCCTCCCTGAAGTCATCATTCAGTTTCATGAGGGCTTTTTGAAGCTCATTCATACTGAGTTTGAGATGAAGCTCATCATCCTGCAGGAGATTCGTATCCGTTATTTCGAACTCCCGATCGTCAGGATCACTCTCGTCGGCATGTATGGAGATAAGACTCATTCGCTTTTTCTTTTTGTACATGCTTTTAGCCAGGTTCAGCGCAATGGTGTACATCCATGTGGATAGCTTTGCAATCCTTTCATAGGAATGCCGGCTGCGATACACCCTCAGAAATGTTTCCTGTACCAAATCTTCACAATCTTCGTGATTGTGCGTATATCTGTACAAAAAGTTATGAAGTCTGTCTTTATAGCGGTGAACGATGATGTCGAACGCCTGAACAACTCCGGCCTGAAGCTGTTCCATAACATCTTCGTCTGACATTTGATGAAGTTTGACAGTAGCTGAAGCTTTCATGATGATACCCCGTATTTCTAAGGTTGCTGTTATCGCAGCACCGACGGGATATATCAGCCGATGATGCGTTTGATCAGCAGGAGAAATATTGATGAGGTGTCTAATGTGCTAAAGCCTTTTGCAGCACTGTCTGCATCCAGAAGTGCTTCAAAAATACCCGGCATCTCGGCCAGGCTGAATCGGGAAGCTTCACTCCATTGTGCATTAAAGAAATAATTACTTTTAATGCCCAAATGATTCTGAACCTGTTCTTTGGTCATTCCCTTTTCGGTCAGCCGGCATATTTGCCAGATGTTGCCAAACACATTGTAAAAGAACCCCACGGTTTTAATTACTTCTCCCGTGCTGTAGTTACTTTTAAGCAACATCTGTTCCGTTATGCCAAGAGCCTGGTCCAGATTTCTGTTTACAACCGCATTTTTTAGCTCTATGACGCTGTAATCGCGATATGAGCCGGAAATTTTTTTTACGTCCGCGCTCGAGATGTGATCAGAAGTGTCTACAAAAGTACACACTTTATCTATTTCTGTAGACAGTAGTTTTAAATCCTGGCCAACCATTTCACTTAAAATACGGGCAGCTTCAGGATCCATTGATTTGCCATGAGCATGGCGGGTCCAGTCCATTATCCAGTCGGGGAGCTTATAGTCCGGCAGCACATCAAACTCATAAACACCCGTATTCTGAGATTTTGTTAAGCTTTTGCCCAACGCTGTCCGTTTATCCGGATAACCCGAATCAATCAGGCACAGAACGGTCGATGGATTGGGTTGCTCCGCATAGGAAGCAAAATCGTTCAAATGACCATCCTCGGTATTGGTGCCCAGCTTCAAAAAGTCCCTGACAATCACAACCCTCTTTTCCGCCATCATGGGAAAGCTCTTTGCGATTCCTAATACCTGTGCAGGAGATACATCACTCCCGTAAAGCAGATCAAAATTGAAATCCTTTTGTTCATCCGGAATCAGTTTTTGGATTTCTTCCTGAATGAGATCAATAAAAAAAGATTCTTCGCCGTAAAGATAATAGACGGGCATCAGGTCTGATCCCTGCCGGATTTCTTTAATGACTTTTCTGTATGTATCTAAACTTGTGGGTTTAGCCAATGGATTATTTTGTTTAGAAGAAATTCAGGGATTTGTCAGTTCTTTATCAATGGCATAAAAAATACCTCCCGTAAGATGCTTTAAGAAAAGAGGTTCACTGAAGGAATCAGAAGTATGCCCCATTCCGGTATAAAAAGTTCTGCCTCCATCATATTCACGGTACCAGGCAATAGGGTGATTTCCGGGGTGCTCACTTCCTTCATAGCTTTCTGTATCCATCTTCATTAGAATATTCAACCCATCCTGAAATGAACGGTAATTATACCATTCATCCCTCCTTTCCCATTCGCCCGGAATATCTTGAACTGCGGGATGCTCTTCATTTAATACCTTGACGATTGCTCTTCTTACATTCGGATTATTGGGATGATTCTTGAAATAAGCTCCAACCAGCCCTTCATACCATGGCCAGTCATATTCTGTATCCGCAGCTGAATGTATCCCAACGAAACCGCCGCCTGACTGAATAAACCGCTGGAGAAACACACGATCCTTCTCATCAAAGAGTGTGCCGGTAGTATTCAGAAATACAACTGCATCAAAGTCGAAAATGCTTTCGGATGCCAGTAAATCCGAATTTTCGGTAAACGTAAATTGAAGATTATGATCCTCTCCTATCTTCTTTAATGCTGCATTTCCCGCTTCTATGGATTCGTGTCTGAAACCGGCTGTTTTTGAAAATACCAATATTGAAGGCATATCATCCGTCATTTTCATCTCAGAAAGTTGCTGCTGTTCATTATCTGAACTACAGCTTAACGTTGTAGCGAGAATAATGGGGATAATAAACAATAAAAAATTCATGGCTAATCAATGATTGTGGGCGATTATTCGCAATGGATCTTTCAAAAAGGTATTTAAAGCATGTTTCTGATGTATTTCCCCGGTTTATAGTCTATCCAACATCCATTTGATCGTATCGATGCCATCCGCTTTCCACCAGACAGGGGGTGTTTGTGCCTGAGATAGTGGTTCAACAACCTTGTTTACAATCTTTTCTCCAATCTCGGAGTTGCTGTATACAGACTGAACATGAGTATTCATTCTTATAATGTCTTCAACTTCGTTCAAACCACCCTCTATCCAGTGCAATACAAATTTTTCGTCAGGTGACACCATTGTCTCTTCGATCAGGAAATCTTCCAGCCAGGCCTGTTCAATCCCAACTGCTCTATTGTATGCATATCGATGATAAAGTGAAGGTGATGGTTTCTGATGCTGGGGATTATTTAGCCAAAACGATTCTACATAATCGGTAAAGGTACATTTTTCATTTTTGAGGCTGAAAGGTGCGACGACGTATGCAACCGACCGGCATCCGTTTCCTCCATATCTGAAAACGGCTTCAGTCAGGTTTTCCATTGTTTCCTTTTTGTTGTCTGTGATCCAGGCTATGGAAAAATGGGCTGTTCGGATAAGTTCAGGTGTTTTATCATTTGCAATTTTAAGTTCTGCAAGCGATTTGCGTACGGGTGTTACCGAGGCTTCTGAACCTGAAAAAAGCACAGCATCTGCATTTATTCCCTGAAAGTGATCCAATTGAGTAGCCCAGCATTCAGGTTTAACCAATTCGAAATTTTCCAAAACCTTCAGAAAGGAACTCATCAGATAAGGATCTTTCCTTGAAAGTTTTCCATAGTAATTGGCTCCCGTTAGCAGAACAGCTAAAAGATTATGAAATCCAACCAAAGGAATATTTCCGGCATGCAGGCAGCAGATCTCCCTGTCGATTAAGGATGGAGATTCAAGTCCTGCCCTGGAACACCAGGCTGAGAGGTTGTTTTCAGTAACTGAGTTCTTCAGATGGCGAATACGATGCCGGATATCGGATCCATCAAAGAGGTTCTCATCAACAGTTTTTTGAATAGCACCCATTAAAATTTCATTGTCCGGCTGAAGCCAGGCGTTTATGGCTTCCTGGATTGTCTTTATATGTTGATCCAACGACAGCATGATTAATCTCTGTCAATTAAAAAATTACAACCGCGCAGATTATCCGAACGCCACCTTCCCAGTACTCGAAATGATCCGTCTTCTCCCATTACACCCCGGTCTTCTGTCAGTATAAACGGACAAGTGTGCATATTTGCCAGATCAATCACCCCTATTTTTCCCTCCTCACCGATTGCACAATTTTCCAGTGGTGATTCCGGATTTTTGATCATTACTTTTACCCATGGAGGTGTTGAGAACCACTCTGAGCCGATGGCATAACACTGACTTTGCATTTCACACATTCCGTATTCTGAATGTATGTGAGTCAAGGGTAACCCAAAACCTTCAGAAAGAGCTTTCCTGAGCTCGGGTTTGCTCATTTCTCTTCGATGGGTTTTCATCCCCCCTGTTTCAATGACTTGTGAAGCGGGAGGCAGATTTACAGATTTGAGATCAACCAGATCAAGCAGGCCAAATGCTGCACCAAATAAAAGTATGTTCTTCTCAGAATTCAAAATATCCTCTAAATTATCAGAACGCAGTGATTTCCCGATGGGCAAAAATCTGCTTAAGCCGGACGGATCATTTTTTATCAGCTCATTCAGCATCCATATGAGAGATGAATCCGGGTTTTCGCTATAGCCGGGAGTATATGCCAGAATAGCGTACTCTTCTTTTGGGAAGTGCCTGTAAAACTCTAAAAATATGGATTCTCTGTAGAGCTCAGGAAAAGGAATAAAATGTCTGCTCCGGCCCTGTTGTCCGGTTGCGCTGCTCTTAAAAACCATTAGTTCAGAACAACTATCACACAAAACTTTGGTATCCTTAAAAGCTCTAATGGGAAGCAGCGGGAGCTGATCTGTGGTCGCTGATTCGGTATTTCCGTTTTGGAATGAAGAATAGAATAATCGGTAGACCGGATTATTCTCGATCTGGTAAGACAATACAGTTTGAAATCTTTCAGAAAAAGAAACTGAATCCTGGAAAATAGCCGTATTGATCTGCATATACTGCCTGATAG
>JAWVZW010000141.1:0-5907 GCA_033721975.1 Balneolaceae bacterium | reverse complement strand
TTGCCGGAATATTGCTCGACCTGGGTGTTTCCACACATCAGATAAAGGCTCCGGAACGCGGATTTAGTTTTCAGCACGATGGACCGCTCGACATGCGGATGAGTGATATGAGCGGTGTTTCTGCCTACAGGGTAGTGAACGAATACTCCTATGAAAAACTGCGGGATGTCATTTTTCACTTCGGCGAAGAACGTCTCAGCCGCGAAATAGCGCGTGAAATTATAGCTCAGCGACCCATTGAAACAACCGGCGAGCTTCGGGATGCCATTGAAAATGTTGTTCATGGCCGGCATACGATCAAATCGGTTGCAAGGGTCTTTCAGGGCATACGCATTGAGGTGAATCGTGAACTGGACGTACTTAAAGAGGTTCTTACGTCTTCTCTATCCCTTTTGAAGCCCGGCGGACGCATAGTAGCCATATCCTACCACTCGCTGGAGGACAGGCTGGTGAAAAACTTTTTCCGCAGCGGTAATTTTGAAGGAAAAATTGAAAAAGATTTTTACGGAAACCCCCTCACTCCTATCCGAATGGTCACGCGTCAGATAATTGTGCCATCCGAAGAGGAGATCAGCCGGAATCCGGCAGCGCGAAGCGCCAAAATGAGGGTAGCTGAAAAAAACTTGGAGGATGAGAGCGAATGATTGTTACATCGCCCCGTCCAAAAAAAAGTGTAAAACCCAACAGACGGGTTCTTTCCGGCGGAAAACCGGCTCAGAACAAGAGAAAAAGCATTTTTCCAAACGGAACTATTACAGGCGGCTCTTCCCCCACACATGGAAGACGCATACATCAGAACACCCCTAAAAAGAAAAGGACCCTTCCGGCTTTTACCCCCTGGAAGGTAATTCTCGCAAGCTTCTTGATCGGAGTTTGCGGGATTCTCTATATCGGCCATGTATTCAGCACTCAGCAGACGCTCCGTGAGGTGCAGCAGCTTGAGGTTGAATACAACAAGGCCATGCGGCTTTACAACGAACAGCGGCTGGCTTTCGACCGCCTGGTAGGTCCCAAAGAGATCTACCAAAGAGCACGGGAGCAGGGATTTGTGAATGCAGGTCCCGCAGATCAGATCATTCACCTTCAACCGTAAATTTTGGATGAACGAACGTACAGTGATGATGGGGCGTATGTTTTTTCTATTGGGGCTGCTCCTGCTGCTCCCCGCCGCCATTCTTCTGCAAATTTTACGGCTCAATGTTTTCGAAGGGGATGAACTCCGTGAACTCTGGAGTTCTCAGGCCATTGAAACCATATCCATTCCCGCTCAGCGGGGCAATATTTATGATGCCAACGGTTCGCTCCTGGCCACAAACCAGGTTATATATAAGGTAGCCGTTGATCCCTACGCCCCCGGCACCACTCGCGATCAGCTCAATCAGGTTGCAGAAATTCTCAGCAGCCATACCGGCCGGTCCGCAACCTGGTACAGAAATCGTATTCGGCAGGCATCGCCGGGCAACCGCTATATCGTGATGGAGCGCAGCGTTGGTGTAAGCGCTTATGAAGACCTTCGCGAACTCGGAGTCAGAGGAGTTATTCTTGAAGAGGAATACAGACGCAGTTACAACTTTGGAGAGCTCTCTGCCCATATTCTGGGCTTTGTAAATCATAATATAGAGGGGATGACCGGTCTGGAGTCGAGTTATAATGAGATTCTTAAAGGCGAAGATGGTCTCCAGCAGGTACGAAAAGACCGAAATAACCGGATCTTTGCCTATGTGGGCGCACCTCGCCGAATGCCGCGCCAGGGCTATTCGCTTCACACAACGATTGATGCCTATATCCAGGCTATTGCTGAAGAAGAGCTGAAAAGAGGAATTGAACGGCACCTGGCCAATTACGGATCCGTCATCGTTATGGATCCCAAAACCGGTGCCATAAAGGCGATGGCCAACTACCCTACCTATGACCCCAACTCCCCGGCCGGTGAAACCAGCATCAACCGCCGGAATTTTGCTGTTTCGGATCTGATCGAACCCGGATCCACCTTTAAGCTGGTCACCGCCATTGCCGCTGTTGAACAGGGAGTAGTGGACGCTGGCGAAATTTTCGAAACACCCGAAGACGGACGAAAAATCATCAATGGTCAGGTGATGAGGGATCACGATCCTCTTGGAAATCTTGACTTTACCGGCGTCATAGCCAAGTCATCCAATATTGCAACTTCCGAAATTGCCATGCGTCTGGAGCCCAATCGTTTTTACCAGTACGCCAGAAATATGGGCTTCGGCACACCAACAAATATTGATCTGCCCAACGAGCCCGGAGGCAAACTTCAGCGTCCTTTTGAATGGAGCGGTGTTACCCTGCCCTGGATGTCAATTGGATATGAGGTACAGGTCACCCCTATCCAGCTTGCCCAGGCATACGCTGCATTTGCAAATGAAGGCGTCATGATGCGCCCCTATCTCGTAGATACAATCACCGATGAGTTCGGCAATGTTGTGCGCAAGACAGAACCCGATGCGGTGAGAACCATTGCCAAAAAGGAGACGATCAGGAAACTGCTGCCGGTCTTCCGGGAAGTTGTCAGTGATTCCGGCACAGCCGAATGGGCATCCGTTCAGGGTCTTGATATCGCAGGCAAGACAGGAACGGCGCAGAAATTAATAGACGGACGATATCAGGCCAAATACCGGTCTTCGTTTGCCGGTTTTTTCCCTGCGGAGGATCCGGCCTATGTAATCCTGGTCATCCTGGATGAACCTAAAACCAGTATTTATGGCGGTTTTACGGCGGGATCCATCTTCAGCGAAATTTCTACACGCATAGCTGGCCTCGACAGCCGGCTCTATAGAAGACTCCCTGGAGAGCGGCTTGCAGTAAACCGGGAGCAAACGGTTACCCCAAATGTTGAATGGCTTCGTGCCGAGCATGCACGCGAGCTTTTAAGGGAAGCACAGATCCCGGTAAGGGTATCGGGCGAAGGAAATTATGTAGTGGAACAGACACCCGCTGCCGGTGAAAAGATTGATGGAAACACATTGCTGAATCTGAAGTTGGGAGAAGTAGCACCGGATTCGATCCCGGAAGGATACGCACAGATTCCCAACTTAAGAGGGATGAACATGCGTCAGGCTACCACGCTCCTTTTATCATCCGGTCTCCATATAGAGACGATAGGTTCAGGAACCATTTATTCACAGTTTCCGCGCGAAGGAGATCTGATGCGGCGGGGACGAACCGTGACTGTGCGGGGGCTTGCGCGTCCTATGACAGAAGCCACAACCCTTGCATCCAATTAGTTTAATGACGTACAACGACCTCATATCATTTTGCAACCCCGTTTCGGTTCAGGGAACAGCCCCTGAATCACTGGGATCTTTGCGCAATGATTCACGAACCGTGAAATCGGGTGATATTTTTATTGCCATCCGGGGTCACCATTCAGATGGTCACTCCTACCTGGATAATGCCCGTGAGAATGGGGCATCCGTACTCATCACCGAAGAGCCCTATGATGCTGGCGAAGAGGGACCGGCGGTACTTGTTGTTGAAAATACGCGAACCCTCTTGTCGCCCCTTGCTCAGAAAATGGCGGGTAATCCTGCAGATAAGCTCAGGATCGTGGGGATTACCGGTACTAATGGTAAAACGACCGTCGCCACTCTGGTTTGGCAGGTACTCCGGGAAATGGATCAGCCTTCGGCCCTTCTCGGTACTGTATCGAAGAGAATCAATGATGAAGAGATTGAGAGCCGTCTCACTACGGCCGACCCTATTGAGCTTGCCTCCGACATGGAAAAAATGGTGAAAGCCGGGTGCAAATACCTCATAATGGAAGTGTCATCCCATGCTTTGCACCAGGGACGTGTCCATGGCATTGAATTTGAAGTGGCTGCCTTTACAAATCTATCACACGATCATCTGGACTACCACTCATCAATGGATGAGTACGCAGCTGCCAAAAAGATTTTATTCGACAGCCTGAGTGATTCAAGCTGGGCCGTTATTAATGCCGACGATCCATATGCAGGATATATGGTGGATAGCACAGAAGCCAAGATTCTGGACATCTCCCTGCAGGGCGGTGCCTTAATCAATGCAGAAGTAGAAGATGCATCGGCTGAAGGAACCTTGATTGGCGTGGAGGGAATTAAGATAGAATCTCCGCTCGTTGGCCGGTTTAATGCCATGAATATTGTGCAATCATTGATGATCTGTACATCCCTTGGTTTTGATGGCAGAACGGTTTCCGAACACCTGAAAAACTGTACCGGTGCGGAAGGCAGAATGGAGCGGGTGACCGTTAATGGTGACGATCAGGACCTCCCAACAGTTTTTGTGGATTACGCCCATACCCCGGATGCACTGGAGAATGTCGCATCCACTCTTGCAGGACTCAAAAGTGCCGGGCAAAAATTGACCATCATCTTTGGCTGCGGCGGCGACCGAGATCGCAGCAAGCGTACCAAAATGGCCCAAATTGCCGAAAAATATGCGGACTATGTGATGGTAACCTCTGATAATCCCAGAACCGAAGACCCTGAAGCCATCATCAGTGAAATAACGGCTGGTTTTTCGAAAGGCTTTAACTACGACAGCATTACCGCCCGGAAGGATGCCATTCATATGGTGATTTCTGATTCGGGCAGCAGCGATATCATTCTGATTGCAGGCAAAGGGCACGAAACGTACCAGGAAATCAATGGAAACCACATCCATTTTGATGACCGTGAAGAAGCAAGTACGGCTCTTTCCTGGAAACGAGGCCAAATCAAAAACAGCGAGGTGCACTGATGCTGTATCATTTGATGACCTGGCTGGATGAAGCGTATGGGATTCCCGGATTTGGTGCTGTTGATTTTATCACCACACGAACGGCTCTGGCAGCGGCTACCGCTCTTATCATCAGCCTGATTATCGGAAAGAATATCATCAACTGGCTGAAAAGCATGCAGCTCGGTGAAGTGATCCGGGAGGATATCGGACTGGACAGCCACCTTGGCAAAGCCAATACACCCACCATGGGGGGTGTAATTATTATCCTTGCGATTGTAATCCCTGCCCTGCTATGGATGGATCTTCAAAGCATTTACACATGGATGATCGTGTTTGTAACACTGGTATTGGGTGTTGTAGGATTTGCCGATGACTATATCAAGGTCGTAAAAAGAGACAAATCCGGACTGCATGGATGGCTGAAAGTTGGCGGACAGGTATTTGTAGGTCTTATATTGGGTGCTGCCCTTTATTTCTGGCCTGAATTCACGGAATTCAATACGCTTTCAACGGTACCGTTTCTCAAAAATGTAAACATTGACTACGCCTTCTTGGGTGAGTCAGCCGGATGGATCATCTACATCCCATTTGTTGTCTTTATCATTGCCGCCGTGAGTAATTCCGCAAACCTTACGGATGGCCTGGACGGTCTTCTATCAGGAACATCTGCCATTGCAGGTATCATCCTGGGCATTTTTGCCTATGTATCCGGCCGTGTCGACTTCTCGGAATTTTTGAACATCATGTATCTGCCGGGATCAGGTGAACTCACCATCTTTGCAGCCGCTATGGTTGGAGGTTGTCTTGGATTCTTGTGGTACAACTCCCACCCTGCTTCCGTTTTTATGGGCGACACCGGCTCTCTTGCACTGGGAGGTGCATTGGGTGCCCTTGCCCTTATGATTCACAAAGAGCTTTTGCTACCTATTATTTGCGGCATTTTTATGGTTGAATCCCTCTCCGTGATTATTCAAACCGGCTGGTTCAAATATACCAAGAGTAAAACGGGCGAGGGAAAACGGGTATTTCTGATGACACCCATTCACCACCATTTTGAAAAACAGGGATGGCCCGAATCAAAAATTGTTGTCCGGTTCTGGATTATTGCCATCCTGCTTGGAATTATCAGCCTTTTAACCCTGAAACTGCGATGATGGATGTGAAAGGCAAACATATCGTAGT
>JAWVZW010000140.1:0-5908 GCA_033721975.1 Balneolaceae bacterium | reverse complement strand
TAAACCCTGACCCCGCACCTGAGTCTTAACCATGATCGTTAAAACCGAAGCCATCGTTTTGAGGTCCATCAATTTCCAGGAGACGAGCCTGATCGTCACGCTGTTTACCCGGAAACATGGAAAAGTAGCGGTGATTGCAAAAGGTGCACGGAGGCCGAAGAGCAAACTGGCGGCTTTTTTTGTTCCGGGACAAATTCTGGAAGCTGTCATATTCATGAAAGAAACCAGGGAAGTACAGACACTATCAGATGTAGCCTATATCCGGAAACTGGATAATCTCCGGACAGATATGGAGAAAATGGCCCTGGCAGTGACCACCCTGGAACTCGCTTCTCAGATCATTCATAGTCATGAGCCCAATGAAGACCTGTTTCAGCTGTTATTCATGATGCTGAGCTGGATGAATGATCAGGAAAAAGTATCAAGGATTATGTTCCCATATATGCAGATAAGGCTGGCCGAGGCTGCAGGGGTGGGACTACAGCCGGTAAGTGAACCATCAGACGATTTGGGAACAGAATCCGTTAAAGGATATATCAATATAGAAAGCGGAACTTTTTCGGAGACGGCTGATGGCAGTGAGTCTATTGAACTGACACCACTACAGTTTACCTTCGTGAAGGAGTCGCTGCATTCTATGAATTCCGGTATTTTTACATTAAAATTGTCACAGAATGAACTAACAGAGCTCATTGAGTATTTAGACAGATACTTCCGTTATCATTTCGAGGGCGTTCGTCCGCGGAAATCGGATGCCATATTCGAGCAGATATTAAAAGACTGACATGAAGATTCGCGATAAAATACTTTCCGGAATCCTGTTGGTCCTCATCGGCGTGCTGATGGGGATGATACTGATGTTCTTCCGGCAGGGATCCTTCTCCTTCGACCTGGCGGAAGTGAAGGTTACGGAAGTAAACCGAAGCGAAACACCGGTATGGACTGACGACGAGCTTGAAAAGATTGATGATCGTTTTGTGTTTAAGACGATAGCAAAATCCGTAACCCCTTCTGTAGTCTACATTGAAACGCTTATCAGTTCCCGCGACCGCAGGGATGATCGTGCGGAAGAACGCGAGGAGGAAAATGATTTTTGGGACCGTTTTCTGCCGCGAACCCAAACGGTAGGGTCCGGGGTCATTATTACTACAGATGGTTATATCCTTACCAACAATCACGTTATTGAAAGTGCCGTTAGGGATGGAATTTCAGTAACACTCGAAGACAAGCGAACCTATGATGCACGGGTCGTTGGCAGGGATCCCAGCACGGATCTGGCCGTACTGAAAATTGATGCCGAAAACCTGCAAAATGCGGTGATTGGCAACTCTGACCGGCTGGAAGTGGGTGAATGGGTTCTAGCCATTGGGAATCCTTTCAGGCTCAGATCAACGGTTACGGCAGGGATTGTCAGCGCACTGAGCCGTGAAGTTCAGATTATCGATGACCTGCGGCGCATTGAGAGTTTTATTCAGACGGATGCCGCAATCAACCGGGGTAACAGCGGGGGAGCACTCGTTAACACCAGCGGAGAACTGATTGGGATTAATACAGCCATCGCAACACAAACCGGCAGTTACCAGGGATATGGTTTTGCGGTTCCAAGCAACCTGGCACTGAAAATTGCACGGGATCTGATTGAATTTGGTGAAGTGAAGCGCGGTCTTCTGGGCGTGAGTATTGAATCGGTTACAGCCAGCACAGCTCGAAGAGTCGGCCTGAATGACATTTCCGGCGTACTGATCGTTAATATCCAGGAAGATGGAGCCGCTCAAAAAGCTGGAATACAATACGACGATATCATTTTAAAGGTTAATGGCGTTGCTGTAGCCGAAGCCAATCAGCTGCAGGAGAAAGTGGCTATGTTCAGGCCGAACGATGAAATTACGCTGACCATCTGGCGAGATAATGAAGAGGTGGAAACCCGGGTGGTTCTGGAAGAGATGCAGCCACTTCCTCAGGAAGCGACAAGAATACCCGATGCCTTTGATGAGGATCAGATTGAACCGGAGCCTGATATTTGGGAAGAGATACCCGGAGATGAAAACAGCGGTATTGAACAGCAAAGTTTTCGCGAACTGGGGTTCAGCATTCGTGCCCTGGCAACTCCTGAAGATCCGGAACGTTTCAACCTCTACCTTCACCGGGTTCAAAGAGGATCCATTGCCTGGAACCGGGGCATCAGGGAGGGGAGTGAAATCACAGAAATTAACGGCAATCCGGTCACAACCCTCGATGAAGCGGAAAAAGAAATTACCGATTCGTTAAAAAACCATCGATCTTTGACACTCAAAATTCAAACCGGCAGCGGAACAGTCGGATACTATCAGCTTCAATAAATTTACGCATACACAGATCTATCATGAGACAACTATTACTCCTGGTGTCAGGGATTATTCTTCTTCATCTTGCTTCATGTGCTTCAACCCAGCAAACCGGTAACGGTGACAGCGGCACTGATACCGCAGATGTTGCTGAACCCAATCAACCCGGCTGGTATAACGGCCTGATCCCATCAGAATCTGATTCAACTTCTTTTACAGGATTTGCCCATGCGGTTTCAATGGACAGAGCCGATGCAGAATCTCTTGCGGAAGAGACTGCAATGAATAATCTCCGGTTTGAAATAGATAAATTTGCGGAGAGTATCCGTCGTGAACTTAATGAAGGCGTTTCAGGTACATCCTTTGGTTCTGCATCGTTCATACGGGACGTAAGAAATGCGGTTGGATCGATGTCTCTGGAGGGTGCTTCTTCAGAAACTGAATTCTTTGAAGTGGATTCCGTTATTCATGCCTACACTCGGGTAAACCTTCCAAGGAATACCGTACTTGAACGATTGACAAGCCGTATCAGCAACAACGATTTTTCAGGTGCGCTAAGACAGCGAATGAGCAACTGATTTGTAACTGACTTAAAGGCATTGATTGCCGGAAACAGAAAATTAGATGTAGAGGACGATGAGCAAAGCAACTATTCAAACTGAGAAAGGTGATATGAAGGTGCAGTTCTATGATGACGATGCACCCGGAACCGTTGAAAACTTTGTCAAACTATCTGAGGAGGGATTTTATGACGGCCTTACCTTTCACCGCGTCATTCCAAATTTTGTAATTCAGGGAGGATGTCCTAAAGGCGACGGAACCGGTGGACCCGGTTACTCTATCGATTGTGAGCTGGATGGTGACAATCAGTACCACGAACGGGGGGTGCTATCCATGGCGCATGCAGGACGAAATACCGGTGGATCACAGTTCTTTATCTGCCACAATAGGGAGAATACCGCACATCTAGACAGAAACCATACGGTATTCGGTAAAGTGACGGAAGGGCTGGATGTTATAGATGAGATCCGTCAGGGTGACAAAATTATTAAGATTGAGATTACCGAAAAGTAATTCCATTCAGCTGCTGGGAAGGCTCTAAGATCCCGTCTGTAATTATTCTGTATTAAGTCTCCTATAGGTCTCTATTTGTCAAAAATTGAGGATTCAATTTTGAACTCTGACAAAAATAGATCACATTCAGAATGATATTTATCTGATGAAAACAAATAGCATTCTGAATGGAAATACAGACACAGGGCGACAGATATGATGTGGTAATTGTAGGCTCGGGAGCCGGCGGCGGAATGGCTGCCAAAATACTCTCTGAACAAGGACTTTCCGTAGCCGTCGTCGAGGCAGGTGGTGACTATGATCCGGCGCTGGACGAATATCGAACACAGCTCAGATGGCCCTGGGAATCGCCCCGAAGAGGAGCAGGAACGGTTCGGCCTTTTGGAGATTTTGATGCTGCATGGGGCGGATGGGAAATTGATGGTGAACCCTATACCCGTAAGGATGGTACCGGTTTTGACTGGTTCAGGTCCCGAATGGTGGGAGGGCGTACCAATCACTGGGGAAGGATTTCTCTTCGATTCGGTCCGAAGGATTTCAAGCGGAAGGATATTGACGGATTGGGCGACAACTGGCCCATCAGCTATGATGATGTAAAACCCTATTATGACCGGGTTGACAAGCTGATAGGAGTATTTGGTACGAATGAGGGTCTTGAGGATGACCCTGATGGATTTTTTCTTCCTCCTCCCAAACCCAGGCTGCATGAGCTTTATGTAAAAAAGGGGGCACCGCAGGCAGGAGTCCCCGTTATCCCATCGCGCCTTTCAATCTTGACACGTCCCGTAAACAACCGCAGGGGGGCATGCTTTTTTTGCAACCAGTGCAACCGGGGATGCAATGTGTATGGTGATTTTTCTGCAGGCACCTGTCTTCTGCAGCCCGCAATGGAGCGGGGTCAGGTAGACCTGTACACCATGGCCATGGTACGGGAGGTCACAACAAACAATAGAGGTGAGGCCACCGGGGTCATTTTTATTGATAAACGGGACATGCAGGAATACAGGATCGACGCCCGGGCAGTAGCCCTTGGAGCTTCAGCCTGCGAAACTGCACGTATTCTTTTAAACTCAAAATCCGCCGCTCATCCTGACGGGCTTGCAAACAGCAGCGGAGTGGTGGGGCATTACCTGCATGATTCTACGGGTGCCGATAGAATGGCCATCATGCCGGAACTGATTGACCGCGAAAGATATAATGAAGATGGAGTAGGCGGTCTGCATGTCTATTCTCCATGGTGGCTCGATAACAGCAAACTCGATTTTCCGAGGGGATACCATCTTGAGTACTGGGGCGGTATGGGAATGCCAATGTATGGTACCGGTTTCGGGATGGACAGCATGCGACAGTATGTGAAAGATGAGATGGGCAACCCTTCCCCGAACGGAGGTTACGGTGTTGGACTGAAAAGGGATATCCGCAAATTATGGGGATCTACGGTAGGGATATCAGGGCGGGGTGAGTGCATCGCGCGATACGAGAACTATTGCGAGATTGATCCCGGTACGGTTGATAAGTATGGGATTCCGGTTCTTCGTTTTCACTACAACTGGAGTGATCACGAACGTGCCCAGGCCAAACACATGCATGATACCTTTGAAGAGATCCTGACGGCCATGGGTGGTACCGTTTTGGGTGAGAAGCCCGGTGAAGACCAGGATTATGGATTGCACACACCCGGAAGAATCATTCATGAGGTGGGCACGACCCGTATGGGCAATGATCCCGGCACATCCGTATTGAACAGCTATGGTCAGGCTCACGACTGTAAAAACCTGTTTGTTGTAGACGCAGGTTCATTTGTTTCCCAGGCGGATAAAAATCCGACATGGACCATCCTGGCACTCTCCTGGAGAACATCTGAGTATATCGCAGATGAGATGCGAAAAGGAAATATCTAAAGCAACGCAAAATTCAAAAGACTATGGATAGAAGACAACATTTGAAACTTCTGCTGGCCGGTTCGTTCGGGGCAGGATTCCTGGTAAGCGGCGGTTGTACGGAAGAAGATCGAAAGATGAGCGAACAGCTTATCGAGAGTCAAGGCGGAGGCTATGGCCGGACTCCGGAAGAGGTAGCTCATGATGAAGAACTCATGTCAGAGACCTTTTTCACAGAAGAGGAGATGAGAATGGTCGCTGTTCTATCCGACATTATTATTCCCGCTGATAATGACTCCGGGAGTGCTACGGATGCCGGTGTGCCCGATTTTATCGAATTCATGATGAAAGATTATCCGCCGTTTCAGGTCCCCACCCGGGGAGGATTGATGTGGCTCAACAACCAGTGCAGAAGCCGATTCGGTGCCACATTCCTGGACTGCAGTGAAGATCAGCGGATGGAAGTGATCGACGATATTGCCTGGCCCGATAATGCTTCACCAGAGATGGAGTACGGCGTTCGTTTCTTTAACCGAATGCGAAATCTTACCGCTACCGGTTTCTTTACCAGCGAAATGGGAATACAGGCACTGGGTTATATGGGCAATCGGCCTGGATTCTGGGACGGAG
>JAWVZW010000139.1:0-5909 GCA_033721975.1 Balneolaceae bacterium | reverse complement strand
CGGTTTACTCCGGAATCCTCTGTTGGCGACTCTATTTTATATCTTCAGCACTCGGGCGAGGGTACATCACCAACGGGAGACCGTTTGGTAGAGTGGACTTTCAACTGGACCGCACCCGGTAAAACTGATTCGAATGGGGAGATCATTCTGAATGCAGCTTCCAATGCCGGTAATTATGATGATTCCTCTTTCGGTGACTGGATTTATGTGAAGGGACTCAACTCTTTGCCGGCTGAGTAGCCGTGCTATTTACTTTCCCACTATTAGTGGATTTAGCAGAGTTCGAGCCTATTTGCGCTTGTCCCGTATATAGATCGCTTTTGACTGGCCATCGCCGATTTGTCTCTCTTCCATGTCAAAAAGCTTCGTAGCAGAAATCAATTCACCCAGTTTGTTGTAGCCGTAGTTGCGGGGATCGAATTCGGCAGATGCTTTGGATATATAGCTGCCAACCGGTGCAAGGTGCGCCCAGCCGCTTTCATCCGATGCTGCATCCACGGCGTTGCGAATCAGGTTTACTAGTTTTGTATCCTGCTTCAGCTGGTTTGTAGGTTTCTTTCGCCTTGATTGTCTCTCGTTATCTTTCTCATCCTGCACCTGCAGCACCTCTGTGTAGATGAATTTATCGCATGCAGCTACAAACGGTTCTGGTGTTTTCTTCTCGCCAAAACCATATACCACCAAACCTGCTTCCCGAATCCGAGCGGCAAGCTTGGTAAAGTCACTGTCACTCGATACAAGGCAGAAGCCGTCAAACTCACCTGTGTAAAGCAGGTCCATTGCATCGATAATCAGCGCACTGTCTGTTGAGTTTTTACCCCGGGTATAGCCAAACTGCTGAATGGGCTGGATGGAATGCTGAAGCAATATCTCTTTCCAGCTGCGCAGCTGCGGCTGAGTCCAGTCGCCATAGATACGTTTAGCATTGGCTGTTCCGTATTTCGCAATTTCAGCCAGAAGACCGTCTATAATGGCTGCCTGTGCGTTATCGGCATCAATCAATACGGCCAGTTTTGGGGTGTTCTCCATTTTTTCCTGTTTATGTCATTTGCTATTGATGTGGATTAATATACCATTGCTTTGATACAATTTTTGCAATCATCCCTCATCCTCGAAAGTTTCGCCCCATTCAAGGCGGAAGGCCGTAGTGTTTTTAGTTTCAAGTAGCATTCTTCCGCTAAATCCACTTAATTCAAAACAGGCCATTCTGAAATCGCTGCTCTTCAGCAACCGTGCGCCTTTATTGAATAAACCCTTCATCATTCTGATCTGATATTTATTACTATGGCAACACGCAAAGAATTCCTGACTACAGGCGGCAAACTTCTGGCCGGGCTGGGTGCATCCGCCATGATACCCGGCGGTGCTTCCCGCTGGGTAAAGCTCGGTTCATCCTCACCCAACGACAAAATTTTAGTAGGTGTGATTGGATGCAATGGCATGGGATGGGCTAACCTGAACGCCATTCTGCAGGCCGGAAATGTTGAGTGTACGGCACTTTGCGATGTGGACGAAAACGTATTAGCGCGCAGGGCTGATGAGCTGAATAAAGAAAACGACATGACGGCGACCCTCTACAGAGACTATCGCCGGCTGCTCGAAGACCGGGATATTGATGCCGTAATCATTGCAACGCCTGATCACTGGCACTGTCTTCAAACCGTCCACGCATGCCAGGCAGGAAAAGATGTTTATGTTGAAAAACCAGTGGGCAAGGATACGGCGGAATGCGACGTGATGGTAGAGGCGGCGCGGCAAACCAACCGGGTCGTACAATCGGGACAGTGGCAGCGAAGCGGCAGGCACTGGAATGATGCTCTCCGGTTCTTGCAAACCGGAGCCCTTGGCAACATCCGCGTCACAAAGGCATGGGCCTATCAGGGCTGGATGGGCTCCATTCCCGTTGTCCCCGACAGACCTGCACCAGAAGGTGTGGACTACGATATGTGGCTTGGCCCGGCTCCCGACAGGCCTTTCAATCCAAACCGGTTTCATTTTAACTTCAGATGGTACTGGGACTATGCCGGCGGACTGATGACCGACTGGGGAGTGCACCTTATTGATATCATCATGGCAGGCATGAATGTGGAAGCTCCCAGCGTGGTAATGAGTACCGGCGGAAAGTATGGCTATCCGAATGATGCCATGGAAACTCCGGATACACAGCAGGCCACCTACGAATTTGACGGTTTCTCCATGATCTGGGAACATGCAGCCGGTATTGATAACGGACCATACGGCCGCAATCATGGTGTTGCCTTTATCGGTAACAACGGCACCCTGGTGATTGACCGCGGCGGCTGGGAAGTCATTTCTGAACAGGGCAGCAATGACGAAGGCGAAACCATTGACCTGCTCGGAGATGTAGAAACTACGGAAGCAGACGGTGAAGACCTGGTCAATCACATGAAGAATTTTATCGAATGTATACAAACAAGGGAACGCCCGAATGCTGATATCGAACTGGCATCCAATACGGCCGTAGTAGCTAATCTGGGCAATATCGCCTACCGTACGGGGGAGCGTCTTGAATGGGACCATGAAGCACGCAGAATTGTAAACGTAGAAGAGGCCAACGATTACCTGAAAACGGAATACCGAAATCCCTGGACCTTTCCCAAACTCTGATACCTAATCTATTTAGAGAGTAGGAATATCGGGGTGAAATCGGCTTCCGGTCCTTTAGGATATCAGTGAATTCATTGCATGCAGGTTTATCACTGTTTATAAATCCCATTCAAGTTGTGTAAAATTTTTGGATTGTTATGTAGTTCGATTCGAATCAGTTATCCTTTGCTTTGTGAAATCCATCTCCGAAACATATCAAAGATCCTTTAAGTCGGTTATAACGCTGCTTTTGGTAGCTTTTATGCTGCCGATGGGGCTGAATGCTAAGCACCTTGCAGATTTATGCTCAGCCGGATCAGGCATGCATCACGAAGCTGCACACGGCAACCAAAACAGCTGTCATAGCAACGAGAGCATGGACGACATAATGAAACAACCCCACCAGGATCAACATCATGGTGATTGTGGGGCCGTTTCTTTTTGTACATGCGAATCCGACCTGACTTCACAGAATAACGACGGATGGATACTCCCAAAATTCAGCTCTTTTGCCGTTTTAACCAATCATACGGTTGAGCGAAAACAGGTAAACAAATCTGCAGAAATCCCATTTGATCTTGAGCTTCCGGCCAATCGGCACGCCCCGCCGCTCTGGCTTTTGTATGACACTTTGTTGATCTAGCCTCTCTCCTCCGGGAAGAAATACGTTCCATTCAGCAGGACTTTCATTCTCTACGAAATACAGACCTGCCTGACACAACTCCGGAAACCGTTCATAAAACAATATTACATGACGGTTAACCGGTTGCCATCTCTTCCCTGAATTCTCACAGAACCCATAAATCTCCCGATTGAACTGCCGGATGGATCATTCCTGATCATGATGGTTTAGAAGATCTGAATGAAATGCTTGGCAGCAGCGGGATGAGTCGCATATGACTCCATTCTAATAAGTGATGATCAACAAGCTGATACGATTTTTTCTTGAAAACAAACTGGTCGCTGTACTCCTCCTGCTGGTGCTTACGGGATGGGGACTCACGGTTGCTCCCTTCAACTGGAATATTGATTTCCTGCCCAGGGACCGTGTCCCCGTTGATGCCATCCCGAATCTGGGTGAAAACCAGCAGATCGTCTACACCGAATGGGAAGGGCAATCTCCGCAGGATGTTGAAGATCAGATAACCTACCCGCTTACAGCTCAGCTCCTTACCGTGCCGGGCATTAAGAGTGTTCGCAGCAACTCCATGACGGGGCTATCCACGATCTATGTCATTTTTGAAGAGGATGCCGAACATTACTGGAGCCGATCCCGCCTTCTTGAAAAACTCAATTCTCTGCCTGCAGGTACCCTCCCGCCTTCAGCCAGGCCGGGGCTGGGTCCCGATGCCACACCGCTCGGACAAATTTTCTGGTATACGCTTGAAGGGCGGGATTCGAATGGGAATCCTTCCGGAGGCTGGGATCCGCAGGAGCTGAGATCCATTCAGGATTTTTATGTGAAATACGGCCTTTCCAGTGCAGAAGGAGTTGCTGAGGTGGCTTCGATCGGCGGCTATGTAAAAGAGTATCAGGTGGACGTGGATCCAAATAAACTTAAAACCTATCAGGTTACATTTTTCGACCTGATGGATGCCGTCCGAAAAGCCAATGCTGAAACAGGGGCGCGAACCATTGAGATGAACAATACGGAATACCTGGTAAGGGGTATTGGGTATGTGCAGAATCTGGAGGATCTGGAATCAGCCGTTGTAAAAGTAGTTAATGGTACACCTGTACGCATTCAGGATGTAGCTTTTGTTACCTATGGGCCCGCGCCCAGAAGAGGGGCCCTCGACAAAGCCGGTGCCGAAGCGGTTGGCGGCGTGGTTGTAGCCCGTCAGGGTGTGAACCCGCAGGAAGTGATCGACAACGTTAAAGCTCAGATAGCCGAGATTTCCGCCGGTCTCCCGTCTAAAACGCTGGATGACGGTACGGTGTCGAAGGTTACCGTGGTACCGTTTTATGATCGTTCCACCCTGATCTCTGAAACACTCGGCACGCTCGAGGAGGCGCTCTCACTGCAAATCCTGATCACCATTATAGTGATCGTGGTGATGGTGCTGAACCTTCGCACCTCTATTCTCATATCCGCGATGCTTCCGGTTGCAGTGCTGATGACCTTTATAGGCATGAAATATACAGGCGTGGATGCAAATATTGTGGCGCTATCGGGTATTGCCATTGCCATCGGAACCATTGTGGATATGGGCGTAATACTGTCCGAAAATATGCTTCGCCATATGGAGGAAAAAGGGGATGATGAGCCGCTGATTGAAGTGATCTATAATGCTACCATTGAGGTTGCAGGCGCCATTTTAACCGCTATCACAACCACAATCGTCAGCTTTCTGCCGGTATTTACCATGATCGCAGCCGAAGGCAAGCTTTTTAAACCGCTGGCATTTACCAAGACCTATGCACTGATTGCATCCATTATTATCACCCTGACGCTGATTCCGCCTTTTGCCCATTGGTTTTTTGGTATCAAAATAAACAAACCGAAAGTGAGGCTTGGCTGGAACAGCCTTCTTGTGGCCGGAGGATTGCTGACAATAATGACCTTTTCGGGCTGGGGTGGCCTGTTGATTCTTGGATTCGGGCTGATAAATGGTGCAGGGTATTTTCTGAATCAAGCCTATAAAGAGCGGGTTCCTCTGTTGAATAATATCTGGGCTGTTGTCGTAGTAACCTGGCTGCTTACCATCTATTGGCTTCCATTCGGACCCTCGGTTTCCTTCCTTGGCAACCTGTTCTTTATTGTTGTGATCATTGCGCTGATCCTTGCCATCTTCTGGCTCATCATCAGATACTATGAACCTATTATCAGCTGGTGTCTGGATCACAAAAAGATATTCCTCTCCATACCCTCTTTCTTCGTCCTCTTCGGTATTGTGATCTGGCTTGGATTTTCTGCCACATTCGGTTTTGTCGCCAAAACCACTGACCTGGTTGGATTAAACATCCGCACTACATCCGTTTGGACCGCTGCCAGTGATGCATTTCCCGGCCTTGGTGAGGAATTTATGCCTGCACTGGACGAGGGTGCCTTTCTTTACATGCCTACCACCATGCCGCATGTGGGTGTTGAAGAGGCTGAGGATATGATGCGCAAAATTGACCTGGCTATCAACGCCATACCTGAAGTGGAGCTTGTAGTCGGCAAAATGGGACGTGTAGAATCAGCACTGGACCCGGCTCCCGTATCGATGTTTGAAAACGTGATTCTCTATAAATCGGAATACAGGACCGACGATGATGGGCGAAGAACACGTTTCCGGACGGATGAGAATGGTGAATTT
>JAWVZW010000138.1:0-5914 GCA_033721975.1 Balneolaceae bacterium | reverse complement strand
GCAGACTCTGAAGGTGTAGTTGTTAATGGCAACTCTAATGTAGTTACTCCTGATGTAGAGGCTACTAACGGAGTCATTCATGCAGTGGATACTGTTCTTCTGCCGAATGCATTCCTCAATACAGCTGAAGTTGCACAGAAAAACTACAACTTCACTACCCTGGTCGATTTGCTTGTCCAAGCTAACTTAGTAGATACTGTTGCGAATAATGAAATCACAGTTTTTGCTCCTACCAATGATGCATTCGAAACGCTTTTTGCAGAAGTAGATCCGAATACTCTGACTGCAGAGCAAGTTGAGAACATTCTTCTCTACCATACCATCATTGGCAGCACAGTTTTATCTACGGATCTTGCTGCTGAGCAAACAGTAGAGTCCGGTTCAACAGAACGACTCTACATCACTGCTGACGAAAGCGGTGTTACCGTAAATGCTTCATCTAATGTTGTCACACCTGATGTACAATCAGCAAATGGTGTAATCCACGCAGTTGATACTGTACTATTACCAAATGCATTTGTTGATGTTACAGGAATCGTATCAAAAAATTATAATCTGACTACCCTCCTGGGTTTGCTTTCAGACAATGATCTGGTCGGTACGCTTCAGGGAGCAGGGCCATTCACCGTATTCGCACCTACCAATGCTGCGTTTGAAGCTATTGAAGGAACCCTGGCAACATTAAGCAGCGAGCAAGTAGTCTCAACGCTACTGCACCACGTCTATGATGCATTGGTACTTTCAACCGATCTGCAGCCGTCACAGACGGTTACTATGCTAAATGATCAGGATATCACGATCACAGTATCCAATAGCACTGTAACCATTACTTCAGCCGGTGGAGCGACTGCAGAAGTTACCGTTGCTGATCAGGTGGGTACAAATGGTGTAGTTCATATCATTGACGGGGTGCTGGTACCATCATTCTAAGATTTGATGTAACACGGCCGTACTTTTAAAGTATCTAAAGGCAGTTCCGATGCGGGGCTGCCTTTTTTTATTTGGATCATTAACGCAGGTTAAATCCATCCGTACCTATGTTTAATACTCATTTGCAGCAAAATGCGCATGAGTACTTACCACGTCCACCTGTAGAGCATCGGGCTTTTCTGAACCCAGTGTACTTCATTCGGATAAGCTATTCGCATATCTACCAGTGGCCAGAAAAAACGATTATAGATGCGGCCGGGCCGGATATATTCGGAAATTCCATCCGCGTCCTCGAAATGATCTCCTTTTTTTAAAATAGCTCTCCCGAGAAATCTTTGATAAAAGGGTCCGCTGTCTACCACGCGATCCTGATGGAGATGAAATGACAAATCACCTCTTGTGAATTGAATCACCCGTGCGGTGTAAAGCCCAAATGGATTGAACCCATAATTGCTCAATCCGATATCCGAGATTTCAAGACACTTCCCTGCTTCTGACCAAATCCACGCGTGCTTCTTCCACTCCCCTTGTTCCTTCATCAGATAATATGCAACTGTGTACTGATCAAAATGATATCGGCCCCAATACCACTCCTCAAAACTATCTTTCATCGGCTCCCTTCCGAGGTTATGATCATGGTATCCAATCCCGTCAAAGGAAATTTGTTCTTCATGATATCCTGAGATCTTCATGGAACCTGTTACTATGGCTTTGGGCTGAACCAGGTTCCACTCATGTGTCTCTTGTTTAATTTTTGAACTGAATTCTTTGTCAGTTCCGGACAAGATGATACCGGCATCGGTTTCCGAAGAAAAAGTCAGTTTACCCGCCAGCCTATCACCATTTGGCAGCTTTTGATCAAGATTAAGCTGATATTTCAATACATTTCCTTCACGATCTCCATAAAGGGAATTGCCTGCGATCCTTACTTCAGGTTTATCAGGGGAGAAATGAGCGTCCGAAGGATTCACTTCCTCAAAGCTGTAATAGATATGCTTACCCCCTTTATAAATGGATATACTCACCGCCGGATAGTCTGCAGCCAGACCTGATTTACCGGATTCGGTTGACTGTAATGCCTGAATATAGCGGCGCGAAAACGGGTTTCCGTCATAAAAAATAACAACCAATGAGTAGCCATCAACTGATATTGCATCAAAATACCACCACTCATAACTGCCGGGCAACGGTTTATCCGTTTGCACATCCCTGGAAAAGTCTGAATATTGATGCATTCGTTTAGTTAAATCTGCTGTTCATCAGGTTTACGCAAAGTGATGAATGAAGGATTATTCTGTACTGTTATCTACTTGTTTCGATAATCACTACTAGGCTGGAAAACTCCTTTGATAGAAAATCTACTGATTTGGTCACTTATTATTTCTGCAGGATGGCTTGTCATGACTTCCCTGATCCTTTTCAGAAACCGTTTGGAACTGACGGGCCTTCCGCCGGCAGGTGAATTTAGCAGTCAAAAGATATCAGTTTGCATCCCTGCCCGCAATGAAGAAAAAACCCTTCCGATCCTGCTTCCGACAGTACTCAACCAAAAAGATATTCCATTCGAGGTAATTGTACTGAACGACGGATCTGAAGATAATACTGCAGAGATTCTGCAGGCTTTCAGGAAGGAATTTCCTGACAAGTTAAAAGTGGTGGAAGGAGTAGAAAAACCCGATGACTGGCTGGGAAAGCCCTGGGCCTGTATGCAGCTCTCCCGTCATGTATCCCCGGATTCAGGACTCATATTATTTCTGGACGCAGATACTGTCTTAAAAGCTGGAACACTGAAAAAAGCAGCGGCTGCATTTGAACAATACCATGCCGATATGATTACAGTCTGGCCTCAGCAGATACTCTTATCATTTTGGGAAAAAACCATCATACCGCTTATTTATTACGCTTTGATGTCTATCCTGCCATCCGTTTATGTTTACAGAAAACCCAGATGGATGCCGAAACGAATTTACTTGCGGGCGGCATCCAGTTTTGCAGCTGCCAATGGTCAGTGTATTGGTTTTACAAAAAACGCTTATGAGGCTATTGGCGGTCATGAGGCTGTAAAACAGAAAATAGTAGAGGATGTTGAACTGGCTAAGGCTGTCAAAAGAGCCGGATTTACCTTGAGAATGTTTCACGGAGCAGACAGCGTGCTTTGCAGGATGTATGAGAACCATTCACAGATCTTCTCGGGGCTCAGAAAGAACTTTTTGGCCGGTTTTGGTAATTCATTGACCATATTTATCGCTGCGGCAATACTGCATCTGATCGTGTTCATAGTCCCTTTTATCGGATTGGCATGGGCATCAGCTAACCCCTCACCTTTTTTGTTCAGTCTCTCAGCTTTCAGCGTTGCTATGATTCTTTTGCACAGACTGATGCTTGCCGTCTGGTTTCGCTGGGACCCGGTTTATTCGATCACACACCCATTAGGGGTATTGTGGTTTGAATGGCTTGGATTGGTGAAAATTGCCGACTATCTGACTGGCCGAAAGAGTACCTGGAAAGGACGCGACGTGTAACTCAATACATTATGCTGACCTTGTTATAAATGCTGTGTTAAGGATACCGGAGAATTAAGATTGTACAACTTCAGATTCTGACTATAAGTGCAATCTGTTTGTAATATGTGTTGATATTTATTTAGATAGCACAAAAAGCTATATTGCAGTTAATGACGGAGCACATAGAGAAATACATTGGCTATCTGAGGGTAGAGCGAAACGCCTCAGACCATACCATTACCTCATATTCAACAGATTTGGAACAGTTCCTATCTTTCCTGTCTGCCCATCATGAAAAAGAGGCTACAGATATTGATCCAAACGATATCCAGCGATTGGATATTCGACTCTGGCTTGGAAACCTGAATGAAGAGGGATTTTCAAGGAACTCCATTGCACGAAAAACCGCCTCTATCCGATCATTTTTCAAATATCTTTTTACAAGGGGGTGGGTTGAAAAAAATCCGGCACATCTGCTGATTGTTCCCAAAGCTGAGAAGCGACTGCCAAAAACCGTACAGCCGGAAGAAATCAGCCGCATGATGGATCTTGCATCTGGCGATGAGCCCAAAGTCATCCAGGACAGAGCTATTTTGGAGCTCTTCTACTCAACCGGAATGCGGCTGAGTGAATTAACCGGTCTGGATATTGATCATTTTGACCTTAAAGCAGGACAGGTAATTGTGACCGGTAAGGGAAATAAACAGCGAATCATCCCCTTGGGTCAGGAAGCCATTAAAGCATGTAAAAGCCATTTGAAGAGTCGAAAGGAACTCTTTACTTCCAATACCTGTAATGATATGTATAGGGCAATGTTTATAGCACCCCGAGGCGGACGTATGTATCCCAGACAGGTTCAGAATATCGTTAAACATTATCTTCTTCAGACCAGTGAAATTACCCAGAAAAGTCCTCACGTGCTCAGGCATAGCTTTGCAACTCATATGCTGGATGCTGGAGCTGATATTCGCGTCATTAAGGAGTTTTTGGGGCATGCAAGTTTGGGAGCTACCCAAATTTACACACATACAAGTGTTGAAAGGCTCAAGCAGGTTTATAGCAAAGCCCATCCCAGAGCTGAAAATGACATGAACAATTAGAATTGTAAATCATAACATAGATTAAGGAGTACCCTATGAAAACCACTTTTACAGCCAGGCATTTTGATTGCAGCACTGAGCTCAAAGAGTTTGCACTTGATTCCGTTGAAAAACTGGAGCAATTTTTCGATAAAATACTTGTTTGTGATATTGTACTTGAGCCGAATCAGGATGACGAAAACTCAGCCGCTGCAGAGCTAAACGTAAAAGTACCCAAAACGCTGATCAATGTATCTGAAGCCGCCCCGACGTACGAACAAGCGATCAGTGAAGCTGTAGATAACGCAGTGCGTCAGCTTCGCAAGTATAAAACCAAGCATTTTGAACACTACTGAAAACAGTGAATGGACATTCAGGTCCTTACCAATCACTGATGAGGCGTTTGAAGTGTCAGAGTCTCGTATCTAATCACTTTTAGTCATAATAACTATGCTTTTTGATGATCAGGAAGCTATTCCCATGCGAGAGAAGGTTCAGGTCTCAGCTTTGGTTGATAAGCTGAATGAACAGATCAAGGTGAATCTGGAGCCCTGTGCTGCGGCCTCACAAGCTGAAAAGAAATTTGTAACTGAAGCCGATTTGCATCGACCCGGTTTGGCTTTGGCCGGATATGTTGAGCTTTTTACTTATCACAGAATTCAGGTCATAGGAAATACAGAGTGCCAGTTTTTGGATAATCTGCCCCCGGAGAAGCAGAAAGAAGCATTCAACAGACTGGTATCTTTTGATATCCCGGTCATCTTTCTTACTGATAACAATCAGCTCTCATCCCCCCTTCTCAAACTGGCAGAGGATCGTAAAGTACCGGTATTTCGGACTCATATAGAGACAACCCGATTTATGTACAAACTCCGGGATTATCTGGAGGACCTATTTGCTCTTCAAACAATTCTTCATGGCACGATGGTTGATGTGTACGGAATAGGAATTTTGATTGCGGGCAAGTCGGGACTTGGAAAGAGCGAAGTGGCGCTTGACTTGGTTGAACGGGGTCACAGGCTTGTTTCGGATGATGTTGTCATGATTACCAAAAAAAGCAATGTTCTCATGACATCGGCATCCGAGATGAACAAACATTTTATGGAAATACGCGGTCTGGGCGTGATTGATGTTATGTCCATGTTCGGAATTCGCGCCATTCGATATCAAAAACGCCTCGAGGTTGTCCTGGAACTCTCATTGTGGCAGGATACAGAGAAGATCAACCGAACCGGTCTCGATCATGACGAAGTAGAAATATTGGGGACTAACATTCCTCTCATTCATCTACCGATAACACCCGGAAAAAATATAACCGTGATTGCAGAAGTTATAGCTATGAACTATCTCCTAAAACATTATGGTTATGATGCTGCTGAAGCATTCCAAAAGAAAGTGAAG
>JAWVZW010000137.1:0-5958 GCA_033721975.1 Balneolaceae bacterium | reverse complement strand
TCAGGTTGCAAACGGATATATGGGCCGCGCGGGTCTGATTAATTCAGGCGGAGCTTCCGGCAAAGACGATTTTGCAGATGCGGTTAAAACTGCAGTCATCAACAAGCGTGCCGGCGGTATGGGTCTGATAAGCGGAAGAAAAGCTTTTCAGCGACCTATGGATGAGGGCGTCAAGCTTCTGAACTTTATTCAGGATGTCTATCTGAATAAAGATATTACAGTTGCCTGATTTTGAACCATTGCGGGCCTGGTCTTTGTAAATTCGGACCAGGCCCTTTTTATTTATAAATAATAGTACGTTCATTTCATGATCTGATTCGCTCAGCCAATCATTTGCTGCTGAGCCAGATTTCCTATATATCGGATTCCACAGTTTGGATAAAACTGAAGAAAATACTCCCCGAACCGGGCCACTGATTTCTTTTAAGTACCTTGTCGCATCCATTACGCTCAGTATTGCGACAATGTCACTGGTGATCTGGTATACGTATACCCCTGATACCCTTCACTACCTTGTCCCAAAGAGACTTCCGGGTATTTTTATAGCTATTGGTGTGACCATACTTAAAGTCTGGTTCTTTGCAGCAAAAATCAGGGTGCTTGCAGATAAAGCCATCAGTTTTATGGCATCGGTCAGAATTGCACTGACCTGGGACTTTGCTTCCGCCGTTACACCGTCAACCATAGGCGGGGCTCCGGTGGCAACCTATGCGATGACCCGGGAAGGGATTCCACTGGGTAAATCCTCCGCAATCATGCTCTACGGAGTAATGCTGGACCAGTTCTGGTATGCAATCGCAGTTCCTATTATACTGATCGCCGGCATTTTTTATGAGATCGTCCCCGACGAAATTGGCCTCGTGGGAAATGCCACCATGTTCATGATTTATATCGGGCTGCTTCTGTATGGTGCACTTTTATCTTATGGACTCTTGGTAAATCCAAAGGCTATAAAAAAAGTGATTAAAGCCATTTTCAGGCTTCCGATCCTGCGCCGCTATTCTGAAAATGTGAATGCTGAAGCCGAAAATCTGGAGAGTTACTCTTACGAGCTCCGAAGAAAACCTATGAATTTTGTTTTGAAAGCATTCTTCTACACAACGATGAATTGGCTTTGCAAAGTGGCACTTCCGGTTATCGTTATTCTGAGCCTGCTGCCGGGTCCCGAAGTTTTGTTGGTACTCAGAAGCCTGGCGATGAATCTGGCATTTTTGATTATTCCCACTCCGGGGGGGTCCGGAGGAGTGGAGGGACTCTTTGTACTGTTTTTGGGTCCATTAATTGACCGTACAGCATTTATCGGTCTGTCTGTATTTGTATGGCGGGTTATCACCTATTATTTCAGTCTCGGGATCGGAATCATGGCCATGCTGTGGTATGTAAATCGATCCGTTTCAAAAAGGCTGGAAAAAATTAATGTAAGAGAAGACGAACAGGAGAACATTGGCCAAAAGTAAAATACAGTATGAGTGCAGCAACTGCGGGCATACATCGGCCAAATGGCTGGGACTTTGTCCATCCTGTGGTGAATGGCATACGTTCGAGGAGAAAGTGACATCATCTTCTTCATCCAAGAGCGGGAAAAAGCATAAAGTTGACATTTCTACAGAAACGACTTCAAAGGCTGTTCGACTTTCAGAGGTAGAAATCAAAAGTGATGAAAGAACCTCTACCGGCCTGAGTGAACTGGATCGGGTACTGGGCGGCGGATTGATTCGCGGATCACTGCTTTTGCTGGGCGGTGACCCTGGAATCGGGAAAAGCACCCTCATGCTTCAGGTTGCAGCCGAAACGCCGGATAAAACCATTCTGTATATAGCAGGGGAAGAATCGGCGTCTCAGATCAGGCAGCGAGCGTCACGTATCGGTCTGAAAGGAGACAATCTACTCATCTGGACCGATACCCGTATTCAGTCGGTCATAGAGCAGGCTCGAAGCATCAAACCCGATCTGATGGTAGTAGATTCTATTCAAACCGTATTCAGTGATGATTTAAACAGTCTGCCTGGAAGTGTTCAGCAGATTAGGGAATGTTCAGCCATGCTGCAGCAGATATCCAAAAAAGAGGGGATCACTACGCTGATGATAGGTCATGTTACCAAGGAGGGTGACATTGCAGGACCGAGGATTCTGGAACATATGGTCGACACAGTGCTGCATTTCGAGGGGGATCAAAGCCAGCTTCACCGGTTACTGAGGGGGATAAAAAACCGGTTTGGTCCGGCCCAGGAAGTAGGGGTGTTTGAAATGCGTGAAAACGGACTTTATGAAGTTCAAAATCCATCCGATCTTTTTCTTTCAGAGATGGACGACAGCGTGAGCGGAAATGCAGTTGCCTGCATCATGGAAGGGTCGCGTCCGATTCTTGTGGAAGTTCAGGCGCTTGTTACCCCCAGCAGCTATGGAACACCTCAGCGTACGGCAGGTGGCTTTGATCAGCGCAGACTTCAATTGTTGCTGGCAGTTCTGGAAAAAAGAGCGGGTTTAGGCTTCTCGGGACAAGATGTTTACCTCAACATCGCCGGGGGTATCCGGATTAGTGATCCGGCAGCTGACCTTGCCGTAATGAAAGCTCTGGCGTCAAGCCTGACGGATAAACCGGCTGATCCTAAAACGGTTTATATAGGTGAAGCGGGATTGGGAGGTGAAATCCGTCGTGTACCCTATACAGATCGCAGGGTTCGGGAGGCTGAAAAAATGGGATTCCAAAAAGCAGTACTTCATGCGAATGGCACGGCTAAAGGATCCGGCATTCAATTGATTACTGCAGATTCCGTAAGGAGGGCGCTCGGAAACTGAATTGCCCGGCAAATTTTAAATAAATGCCGGGATTTCTGACGAGTGACGAGTGTTTGAAACGGGAACGACTGTGGCTATGCCGTACAGCTTAGTAATTGTCCCGCTGTCGTCTTCTCTCTTCGCGAACGCTTTTCTTGAGTGCTTCCCGACGTTCTTCAGAAGGTTTGGTAAACTGCTGTCGCTCTTTGTATTCGTTGAGAACACGAGAACGTGTTACCATTTTCTTGAAGCGGTTGATTGCACGATCAATGCTTTCGTTATCTTTTACGTTTACTCCGATCATAGATATATTGATTTTGTAAATTGTTACAGACCCCAAATATAAAAAGAGTATTGGGAAAATAACAGTTCCAGTAGAATTTTTGTTTTGATTAATAAGAACAGGCCGATCGGCATTAACCACTCATTTTTAGATAGGCTGATAACAATGGATTATCAAATCCAGCCCATTCAAGTATGATTGGGTTTATAATCCGGGTAAAGAATTTTTCATGACGCAAAAGATCTCGACAAATCAAGATGCTCCTAAGATTCATATTGCAGAAACGGGTGATGGATCTACTACGCTTTATTCAGATCATTTTAAACAGCACTATCATAATCCGAATGGTGCTGTGGCTGAAAGCCGTCATGTTTTTTTTGAAACAGCAGAGATTCCAAAAATGCTTGCAAATGGAAAAAATGTGAGCGTGATCGAAACGGGTTTTGGCACCGGGCTGAATCTGATTCTTATGCTCGACTATCTCGGGAAAACAGAATCGGCAAGTCAGATTGATTATATCAGCATTGAAGCATACCCAATCACGCCAAAGCAGGCATCAGACTTGGACTTTGGTGAGAATCTTGAGAATCTGGAACCCGGCCGGATTCTTCATGATGTATTTAGCGGGCTAAATCCCGGCTGGAACCGAATTGACATTACTGAAAAGCTAACCCTTCATCTTTTTGTGGGGTTTTTTAAGGATCTGAAGGAGTTCCCAGGTGCAGGAAAAGCAGACTTTTTTTTCCATGATCCGTTTTCACCTGAAGCTAATCCGGAGCTCTGGACAAAAGAGGTCTTTCAAAAACTGATTTCAAAAGCAGCTTTTGATGCCAGGCTGGTTACTTACTGTGCGGCCAGTTCAGCCCGTGCTGCCATGGCAACTGCCGGATGGCACGTAGCACGGGCACCAGGAGCATTGGGAAAACGTGAAATGACTATTGCCTCTCCGGATACGGGTCGACTTAGCCAGTTTAAACGAGTGAATGAAGAACGACTGATAAATCGTTATGAAGCCGGTGACTTTGACAGGTGATTGTAATACCATTCATAAGTACCTTCAACGGAATATTAAATGGACAGAGTGATGAAAGTTAAGACATGGTATATCTGTTAGACACCGAATTTAATATCTGACTCGAATCTTGACTAGATTCAGATTAATATATCCGAGGAAACAGACATACCATGTCTGCTTCTCTCACTACTAATTACTCAATACTCAATACTTAAGAATGCAGGAATTCGATAAGCTAGCAAAATCCTTACAGCCTCACTATTCACATTTTAACGTCACAAACAGACTTCTGTTTACAGGTCATTCTCACCAGGCCTGGCCTGACGTCGCATTTGAAGGGGTTCAGCAATATATGCAGATGGTGGCTGAACAGGTTGATAAAAAGTGGGAGTATGGATTTGAAAAAACCGAGATCATGCGGAATTACCTTCGGGGGTGGTATGATGATCCTAAAGGCCGTTACTGTCGTGAGCAGAATACACATGTAATGATGGTTTCCTGGCTGTCGGCCCTGGATTTACGTAATAAACCAAAAATCATCACCACTACCGGCGAATTTCATTCAATGTACCGTCAACTGCGCCGCCTGGAAGAGGAGGGGCTTGAGATTGTATATCTGCCGCATGAAGATGATGATGCCCTGCTGGAAGCTGTGAAAAGTGAACTGGATAACAGAACAGCTGCTGTGATGTTATCCCATATCTATTTTGAAACGTCAGAAGTAAACACACGGATTGCTGAGATTGCACAGGCGTCAAGAGAAGCAGACGTTCCACTGCTGATTGACGACTATCACGGAACCAACGTAGTTCCGCTATCGATAGTAGAGAACAAGCTGCACGACTGCTACATCTTTATCGGAGGATACAAGTATATGCAGTGGGGTGAAGCGAACTGTTTTTTGAGATTTCCTTCCGATTGCAAACTCAGGCCTGTCATAACCGGATGGTTTTCAGCCTTTGAGCAGCTCGATCATCCGAGAACTGGTGATCCTGTGGAATTTGATGACGGGGATCAGAAATTTGCCACTGCTACGTATGATCCCATTTCCCAATATCGGGCAGCAGCTGTTACTGATTTTTTTATCAGACAGGGTTTAACCAAAGAGACTCTTAAAAAGAATTACCATTCACAGGTCACTTATCTGCGAAAGTTATTTGATGAGAAAGGATTTGATCCTGAGATCATACGGCATGCCAACAATCGGCCTATAGAACAAACCGGCGGATTTTTAGCACTCAGATCAAGCCATGCCCGACAAATTCGTGCCAAGCTTCTGGACATGGATGTTTTTACGGATGCCCGGGATGAGATTATCCGCTTTGGTCCGGCACCCTATACTACTTCTAATCAGTGTGAGCAGGTGATGGATAAGCTTGAAGAGGTTGTGAAAGCGCTCTAAGAGAGGGCTGAATCCCTTTCTCTTGCTTATGTCGTCCTTCGGACTCGGTGAACAGCGAGCTGATTAAGTACGGGAAGGATAATTTAATGGGCTATTGTCCAAAAAAGAGTCCTGCACCCGCATGACGGAAATTACGAGCGAGGGTTTTAACCTCAACTTCATCTTTTAGCGGGGAATATATTCCCCGATCGCATATTTTGTCCTTCGGACTTTAGATGATTGCATAGTATTGACGGAGAGTGAAAAAGAGGGGCCTAAGAATAATTATGATAGATTTCTGTCTAGTGGCTAAATAAACGGCCCTAGCCAAGTCCTGCATCGGCAGGACGACAAATACGAGCGAGGGTTTTAACCCTCGATTTGAAGAGCGGCTCGTGGCACTAAAAGCTTCCGGATAATTCCAGGATCCGATCGATTGCAAATGCCATATACCCTATTAATCCTGAAGCGAAACCTGCAAGAACCGCAAAAAGTATATAG
>JAWVZW010000136.1:0-5996 GCA_033721975.1 Balneolaceae bacterium | reverse complement strand
GACGTCAAACGTCAGACGTCAGACGGGAGACGGATGACTAGAGTCTTGAGTCTTGAGTCTTGAGATGAAGGTGTGATTGGAGTTTGGAGTTTGGAGTTTGGAATTTGTTATTTGAAATTTCCCTTTTCCCTTTTGCCTTTTGCTCCTTTGATTCCTATCCAACATTCGTAATATTTCGAATACAGATTTCAATCTAATCATACCCTACGATGAGCGCTTCACTGACCCTAGGCCGATATGCAGGGATCAAAGTCCAGATTCACTGGACGTTCTGGTTGCTGTTCCTTTTTATCGGGTTCATGGTTTACAGCAATGACGGAACTCCACAGGAGCTGCTTTGGAATTTCCTCTTCATTTTTGCTCTCTTCTTCTGTGTTATTCTGCATGAATTCGGGCACGCATTGGCGGCCCGCCGATATGGCGTTGGGACCCGAAGTATCACGCTTCTGCCCATTGGCGGTGTTGCCAGCCTCAAGGATATGCCGGAGGACCCCAAGCAGGAATTTGTTATTGCCATTGCGGGTCCATTGGTCAATGTTGCGATTGCCCTGATCCTATACCTTTTTCTGCCATTGGATCAGTTCCTGGTTGATGACCCCGAAATGCTGGAGGAGAAACTGAGTACCATCAATGCTTCCAACTTTCTGTTTTACCTGTTTTCAGTGAATGTTGCGCTGGTGCTTTTTAATCTGATTCCTGCTTTTCCAATGGACGGCGGACGAATCTTCAGGGCGGCTTTGTCCACTCGCATGAGCCGGGTTCAGGCTACACGCTACGCTTCATCTCTTGGTAAGTTTATGGCGCTCGTCTTTTTTCTGCTGGGACTTTTTTCAAATATCATACTCACCGTGATTGCCGTCTTTATTTACTTCGGGGCTCACTCCGAAAACATCATGATTCAGCAAATCAGCCTGCTGCAGGGCAATGATATCCGGGACGCCATGCTTACTGATTTCACGGCGCTTGGTCCCGATGACACCGTGCAGGATGCAGTAGACAGAATACTCGACAGCACAGAACAGGATTTTATCGTGGCAGAGAATGGCAAGCCACTGGGCATTCTGTTTATGGATGATATCATTCCGGTTCTGCGCTCGAAGGAACGAGATACACCCATTCGGGAAGTCATGAAAACGGAATTCACTTCACTAAAGGCGGGAGATCCCTTGCCAAGCGCCTATCGGCAGCTGAAACGCGGAGACCGCAATTTCTTCCCGGTTGTTGAAGACGGGAAGCTCGTCGGCGTGTTAGACATGAATAACATCAATGAATTCCTGACATTCCGGGCCGCCTACGATTACTGATCTTCAGAGGCCCGGCTGCATTCTAGATCAGCCCTTGATGCCTGAAACAGTCGACGGTGTGATCATTGACCAGTCCGCAGGCCTGCATATAAGCGTATATAATGGTACTGCCCACAAAGTTGAATCCCCGCTTCTTCAGGTCTTTTGAGATCTTATCGGACAGGTCCGTCTTTGCAGGCAATTCGGACAGACTCTTCCAATGATTGATGATGGGTTTTCCATCCACAGAATTCCAGATGTAGCTGTCGAACGAACCGAACTCATCCTGTATCTCTAAAAAATGACGTGCATTTTGTACTGCAGATTTCACTTTCAGACGGTTCCTTACAATTCCCGGATTTTGGAGAAGCTCTTCCATTTTACGGTCATCATATTTTGCCACCGCAGCCGGATCAAAACCGGAAAATGCTTTCAGGTAATTGTCCCGTTTTTTAAGAATGGTGCTCCAGCTGAGTCCTGCCTGTGCTCCCTCCAGGATCAGGAATTCGAAATGGGTCCGGTCGTCATGAACCGGCACGCCCCACTCCTCATCGTGGTAGGTGATATACTCATCGAAGGCATCAGCCGCCCATTGGCATCGGTTCAGTGACATGACTGAGAACTATAAAAAATTCGGAATAAACAGCTGAGACAGATCCTGTGCAGGATCGATCAATCGGAAACATCAGAATGATGAGCGTTTGCTATTCCTGATAGGCAGCTACGGCTTCATCCAGGGTTTCATACATATCAAATACTGTAAAGAGCTTTGAAACCCTAAGAAGACTTTTGATGCGGTCAGTTGCGCTGCACAGTTTAAGATCACCATCCGCCTTCCTCAGCGATATCAGCGATGAAATCAATACACCAAGACCCGATGAATTCATAAAATCCACTTCACTCAGGTCTCCGATTAAATTGGTATGACCTTTTTCAATCTGATCTTTTACCATCGCCTGAAATTCCGCACTCGTCGGACCTCCTGTCAAATTTCCCTTAAAAGCTACAACGACACAGTTTTTCTTTTCGAGAGTAGAATATTCCATAATTGATTGATTGATCGATTGTTTGATATTGATTGGACAGGTCCCCAGCAATAGCACAGTTCCTACCATACAGTATAACTAAAAATAGTTATTCAGTCATAAGAATGAGTATTCTTCCGGTCCCAACCAGAAGAATACCCTGATTCTTTTAACCGCATATAACCCGGAACTGTCTTCTATTTTTGCTTGAGGAGATCCCGAATCTCTGTAAGAAGCACTTCCTGTGCAGGTGGGGATGCAGGTTCTGCAGGCTTCTCTTCTTGCTTGCGCTTCATCTTTTCAAATGCCCTTATTACCATAAAAATGGCGAATGCAACGATCAGAAAATTTACAATTTGCTGGATAAAAATACCGTAATTCACGGTTACAGCTGCAGCGTCTGCCGTGGCCTCAGCAAGCGTCCAGCTAAATTCTGTAAAATCGACGCCTCCCAGCAAATATCCGATAGGGGGCATGATCACATCATTTACGAGAGATGTAACAATACGGCCAAATGCTGCTCCAATGACGACAGCAACCGCCAGGTCGATTACATTTCCTCTCATGGCAAACTTCTTGAAATCCTGTAGTAAAGCCATAATAATTGATAGTTTTAATAAGTTTGGATTTAACTGCTACGAGCCGAATATATTTAATTCGAATTAATATTGGAATAACAGCATTTACAAATTCCCACTTATGGCTGGATTTGATTAACCGCAAAGGAGGCAAATATTAGCGGTGCTTATGAAGCATCCCCGGGCAATCTGATTAATGAGAAAGGCGAAGCGCAGTCATTTCCTTTAACCCCTGTTCAAGCCGATCGTACACAACAACTCTCTCTGAAGTTTACTTTTGATGAGTTTTATCTAACTCGGATGTGTTATATAAAAAAAGGCCCGCAACGAATCATTGCGAGCCTTTATCTTACTTGTGTGCCCTGGAATGGAGTCGAACCATCACGACCGTTAGGTCACACGCCCCTCAAGCGTGCGCGTCTACCAATTCCGCCACCAGGGCTTTTTGATATCGAGCTTGTAAAGATAGCAGTTTTCAGTTCGAAATGTAAAGAGAGACTCTCCATTTTTTCACCTTTCAGAACAGATGAACAGAATGAAAGGAAACGGATTTACGAGTATCTTAATTTATACTTGATGACAACCAAGAATCATGCAGGATACAAAAATCTCGATGGGTGATGATACATATCATCTTCACTTTCCGTGCCTCCGTGGCAAACCCATTCAATCTAATTCTATAGTAATACCATGACCAACCAGGACGTTGCCGCTAAACTTAGAGATGTCTACAATCTGATGCAGCTGGCCGGAGAAAACCGGTTTCGGGCTATTGCTTTCGACAGGGCTGCGCAGACCATTGAGGGATTGAATGAGGATATCAATCAGTATATCGAAGACGATACACTCACAGAGATCAAGGGAATAGGCAAGTCCATCGCGGAAGACATAAAAGCGCTGGCCCATACAGGCACCATGCCTGTTCTGGAAGATCTCAGGGAACGGGTTCCCAAGGGACTAATTGAATGGCTGAATATTTCAGGACTTGGCCCCAAGAATATTGTCAAAATTCATCAAAAGCTGGAAATCACCGAAATCTCTGAACTCAAGGAAGCCTGCCTGAGCGGAGCCGTGGCTGAACTGCCCGGCCTGGGACAGAAATCGGCCGAAAAAATACTGAAGTCGATAGAGTATCTGGAGAAGTATGGTGAACGGGCCCTGCTGAATCAGGCTCTGGAAATTGCGGAACCCGTTTTTGAATTTGTAAAAGGCCTCGAAGGAGTGCAGCAGTGCGATATCGCCGGGTCGCTTCGAAGGCATCGCGAAACCATTGGTGATATTGATATTCTGGTAGCGGCGGATCAGGAGGATGCTAACTCCATTTTTGATGCGTTTGTGGATCATGAGCTCGTCGTGGAAGTTCTTGGTCGCGGTGAGACCAAAAGCTCCGTTCGTACCGAAAGCGGTCGTCAGGTCGATCTCCGTATTGTAAAACCGGACCAGTATCCAGCCGCATTGATGTACTTCACAGGCAGCAAAGAGCACAATATTGTACTCCGGCAGCGCGCCCGCGAACGGGATATGGCCCTGAACGAATATGGCCTTTTCAAACTGACCGATGACGGAGAAACGGACTTTGATCATCCGGTAGAAACCGGTTCCGAAAAAGACATTTATAAAAAGCTTGATCTTCATTTTATACCGCCTGAACACCGGGAAGACCGCAATGAGTTTGACTACTATTCTGAGCATGAATCCATGGACCTGGTCAGTGAAGAAGATATCCGGGGCGTGGTGCATGCACACAGTACCTGGAGCGACGGCAAGTTCACCATCCGGCAGATGGCTGAGGCATGCATGGAGCGAGGCTATGAGTACCTGGGACTTACGGATCACTCTAAGTCAGCTGCCTACGCGGGCGGTCTGACTCCGGATGAGGTGAAGCAGCAGTGGCAGGAAGTTGATGAACTCAATGATGAGTTTGAGTCGTCCGGAAAAGATTTCAAAATCTTCAAGGGAATTGAATCGGATATTCTGGGTGACGGTTCACTTGATTATTCAGATGAGATCCTTGCCGGTTTTGATTTTGTAATCGCCAGCGTGCACAGCGGATTGGAGATGCCGCTCGATAAGATGATGGACCGGTTTGAGTCGGCGATTAAGAATCCATATACACGGATCATCGGCCATCCCACAGGACGCCTGCTCCTCCGGCGGAAAGAGAGTCAGCTCGACCTTAACAAGCTGATAGAACTGGCAACCGAGCACGATACCGTCATTGAAGTCAATGCCAACCCATGGCGCCTCGATCTGGATTGGCGATATGGAAACAAAGCCAGGGAAACCGGCCTGGTAACTTGTATCAATCCGGACGCTCACAGTACGGATGGCATTGACTACATTCGATACGGGGTCATGATCGCACGCAAGGCAAAATTCGAACCTGCCCGCGTGTTGAATACAAAAAGCAGGAAAGAGTTTGAGGCGTGGTGTGGGAGGGAGTCGTGAGTAGTGAGTATTGAGTAATGAGTATGAGATTGCAGACATGGTATGTCTGTAAGGATCCAATAAACGCTCCGGCTCGAAACCGGTATTTGAGGTTGTTCAATGGTATTGTACGGTACAGACATACCATGTCTTTCCTTCTCTTTGAATTCTAAATCAGCCTCACGACTCATGACTCAAGACTAGATTCCCTATATTCCCAAAAACCCAATTACAAACGTCTGCCACACAACCGCATGAGTCAATCGGAAAGCCTCACTTATACCTCGTACCTGAAAGTAAAAGAGCTTCTGGATCTGCAGCAGCCAAAGTCAAAGCCGGAAGAACATGATGAAATGCTCTTTATCATCATTCACCAGGTATACGAACTTTGGTTCAAGCAGGTTCTTCACGAACTGGACAAGTTTCGTGATGATCTGAAAGCGGGCAACACATGGGGAGCATCCAAAACGATGCACAGGGTGCTTACCATTCTGAAAACGATGGTGTCGCAGATAGATATCCTTGAAACCATGACTCCACTCGAATTCAATAGCTTCCGCGGATTTCTGCAGAATGCCAGCGGTTTTCAGTCGGTTCAGTTTCGTGAGATGGAAATAGTATGCGGTATGCGGTCAAAGCATATTATTGATGTGCATAAAGACCAGCCGGACCTTCAGCAAAAT
>JAWVZW010000135.1:0-6008 GCA_033721975.1 Balneolaceae bacterium | reverse complement strand
GCCGAAATTCAGAAGATTTAGCAAAAAGTGAACGAGCATCGAAACCCAGCCAACAGTATCGTTCAATCCATCTTGATGCACAGCAGAACCGGTAGCTCAGAGACAGCACCTACGGATTTAAACAAACTGATCAAAGAAGCGGTTAATCTCTCTTTCCACAGTATGAAAGCAACCGAAAAGCCTATCGATGTAGAGATCGAGTACGATCTGGACGAGAGTGTAGATGAGGTCCCGCTGATTGCAGAGGATTTTAGCCGTGTCTTCGTCAACCTTTGCAACAACGCATTCGATGCGATGAGGGAGAAAAAATTTGATCCGAACACGAAGGATTATGACCCAAAATTGGTCGTTCGAAGTCGTAAAAAGGGTACAAATGTTGTGCTGGAAATCGAAGATAATGGTTCTGGCATATCTGCGGATATTAAAGAGAAAGTTCTGCAACCTTTTTTCACAACCAAGAAAGGTACCGAAGGAACCGGGCTTGGCCTTTCCATCACGAATGACATCATAAAGGCACACGGTGGCGAAATCAGTATCGAATCAGAAAATGGGTATACCTGTTTCGAAATGAAAATACCGGCATCTACTTCTTGAGCTATCGTTAAAATAATTAGCTAAACCTAATCAGCCATCATAAATTTTTTTGCATATTAGGCTAAATTAGTGAAGTTTCTTAAAAGTTGGGGAATTATCAGCAGATAAAACCATTTGGTCGTTCTGACTAAATCGGTCGTCACTGACCGTTATAGTACCACTATTTCATGAAACTACCGGAATCGTAGCAGATCGCCGGTAAAACCGCTAACCTATGATTCGCTCATTCGGATTTCTGATCCTGACGTTTGCTCTTCTTGTGTCCGATGCACATGCGCAGCAGGTCAATTTTCGCCACCTTGGCATTGACGACGGCTTGTCACAAAATGCGGTTTTTTCAATTCTACAGGATCAAAAAGGATTTCTCTGGTTCGGCACTAAAGACGGGCTGAACCGCTACGACGGACGAGAATTTGTTGTCTATCAACATAATCCGTTCGACTCGACCACGATCTCCGATCCATATGTTACAGAACTGCTTGAAGACAGTTTGGGCCGAATCTGGCTGGGTACTGTTAACGGTGATTTGAATCTCTTTGACCGCAAAACCGAACGCTTCCACAGAATCCCACTTCAATCCGGAGAGAATCAAAAGCTGTTTACGAGCAGAGTCATTGCACTGGAGGAAGGAATTACCGGTGAAATTTGGATGGGTACAAACGGAGACGGACTGGTCAGAGTAACTCCTTCCCAAAGCCCGGAGAGAAAATTTATTCACACCCGCTATACATACGATCCAAAGAACGAAAACGGACTACCGGATAACACGGTTTATGGCATCCATTCGGATCAAAACGGCAGGGTCTGGTTTGGCACAAACCATGGGCTAAGTTTTTATAAACCGGAATCTGATTCCTTCACGCATTTTGATTTCGATGTGCTGCGCTCCGATTCGTCCTTAATAGGCGATGATAAAAAGATCAACGTTATTTACGAAGATAGTCAGGGTATCTTCTGGCTGGGTGCCAAGAGCGGAGTGATCCATTTCGAGCCGGCTACAGGTGAGTATGAATATTATCCCAACCGCTACGAAAGTGATCGATACGGATGGGGAACTGTCAATCATATCGAGACAGATGGCAACGGGCATCTCTGGCTCGGAACGGGTGCTGGCCTTATGCATTTTGATACGGTCAAAAAGAGATATACCTATTTTCAAAATGACCCCTTCGATCCTACCAGTTTAAGTTACGACCTGATTACCAGTCTTCATATAGACAACACGGGTATTCTATGGATCGGCACTGCAGGCCAGGGAATCAGCATCATGGACCCTTACTCGAACCGGTTTACAAAACTGGAAAAGAAACCGGACCCGGCTTCCAGGATTTCTGGGTTCAGTGTACGCGATATATTCGAAGACGACCGGGGGATCGTATGGCTCAGCACTCATGTCTTATTTCGATGGGACAGAGAAAATGGCGAACTGACCAGCTTTGAAGCCAGCTCCAGTGAACCCGATCTTTTTGGGAATACCGGTTCCTACAGTATGATCCAGACACCCGATGAAAATATCTGGGCCGCGACCTCGCGGGGTCTGTTTGAATACAATCCCGGTAATGGCAGCTCCAGATTATTCACCTACGAACCTGGAGATACTTCAGGGCTTCTCTACAAGGAAGTAAACGGATTGCTTTTGGGACACGACAATACCATCTGGATTGCATCCAGAACTCACCTGAGTAAGATGACAGACAGGGAGCGAGGTGTTTTTAAACATTTTCGATTTAATCCGGCCCATTCCCAAAAACTGATGATGAGGCCACCGATGATCCAGGACAATCTGGGGATGTTGTGGGTGGGTACAGCTGAAGGTCTGCTCTCTTTCGATCCCGAAGAAGAAATATTTACCCATTACAGAAACGATCCGTCCCGACGGAACAGCTTAAGCAACAATAATGTACTTTCCCTTCTCGAAGATCCCGCCGAACCGGAAAGTATCATTTGGGTTGGAACATCCGGCGGACTCAATAAGATGAATCGGGAAACCGGGAAATTCGAGCACTTTACAGAGGAAGACGGACTGCCCAACGAAGTTATTTACGGTGTGCTGCCTGACGACTCGGGCAATCTTTGGATTAGCACAAATCAGGGGCTGTCGCGTTTTGACCCCGTCAACGACACCTTCCAGAATTTTGATGTGACTGACGGATTACAGAGTAATGAATTCAATACTGGAGCCTATTTCAAAAGCAGCAGCGGCGAACTCTTTTTCGGAGGAATTGAGGGATTAAACTATTTCTATCCGGATCAAATTGAAAACAACCCGCATGTACCACCGATTGTATTGACGAGCCTGCATCTTGAAAATGAACTGATTACCTACCGGGCCAGACCCGATATCCTGGACGCAGCAATTTCAGAAGCCAGCCAAATCTTACTTTCCTATCGTGAGGATGTGGTTACGTTTGAATTTGCCGCTCTAAGTTACTCGGCCCCACAAAAAAACCGGTATGCATATAAACTGGAAGGGTACAATGAAGAGTGGATAGAGTCCGGCAATCTCGCATCGGCAACTTATACCAACTTACCCCATGGAGAGTATATCTTTCGCATCAAAGGTACCAATAACGACGGTCTATGGAACGAAGAGGGGGCATCCGTTGCACTGATCGTTACTCCTCCCTGGTGGCATACCTGGTGGGCCTACTCTGGCTATCTTCTGCTTTTCTTTGCAGGACTTTATCTCGTTCGGAGATATGAACTGAAAAAATTCAATCTGCAGAATCAGCTCGAATTGGAAAAAGTTCAAACCGAAACCCTTCGAAATTTAGACCAGCTTAAATCACAATTTTTTGCCAACATATCCCACGAGATCAGGACACCACTTACCCTCATCACCGGCCAGGTAGAACACCTTCTCTCCACCGATCTGAAATCCACGGACAGAGAGAGACTCCGCATGATCAGCAAAAATTCCGAACGTCTTCTCATCCTGATTAATCAGCTTCTATCACTATCGAAGCTGGAGGCAGGAAAAATGGAGATGCAGAAAGAGCCGGGAGACCTTGCAGCATTCATTAACAATATTCTTTTCTCCTTTCAAAGCCTGGCAGACTCAAAAGAGATCACCCTGCATTTTGAGGCGCAGCCAGAATCAATCATCTCAGAATATGATCCTGATAAGATGGAACAGGTATTCATGAACCTGATTTCCAACGCCATTAAATTTACAGAAAACGGAGGCAAACTATCCGTATCTCTGGATATGAAGGATCCGGGTACAGTCAGAATTGTTATTGAAGATACAGGTATTGGAATTCCCGAGAGCCTGTTGCCCTACATATTTGACCGATTTTACCAGGTTGACCAGACCTCAACCCGGGGGTTTGAAGGTACCGGGATTGGACTTGCCCTTGTTCATGAACTTATTGAGATGCATGATGGTGAAATTATGGTAGAAAGCGAGGTTGATGTCGGTACCCGGTTCATCATACTTCTGGATGCCGCAGAATCTGAAGTTTTGGCCCATCAGACAAATCATTTTCAAGAGATGATGTCAGAAACTCTCATTGATTCCAGCTCACGTGTTTCTGAGCCTGAGTTTGAGCCAGTACAAAGCGACAAAGATTCAGTTCAAAGAGAACTCATTATTGTGATCGAAGATCATCCGGATGTGCGGGCTTTTATCGTTGACCAGTTAAAAGATCAATACATAATTCTCGAGGCATCAAACGGGGAGGAGGGACTTTCTGTCTCACAAAACGAGATCCCGGATTTGATCATCACCGACCTGATGATGCCGAATATGGATGGATACCAGTTTACGAGCGAGATTCGAAATGATGAAAAGACAAGCCATATTCCGATCATTATGCTCACGGCCAAAGGCGCCGTTGAAGATAAGATTGAAGGTCTGGAGACCGGCGTGGATGCATATATCACCAAGCCATTTAATATCAGGGAACTCCGGGTTCGTGTCCGGGCGCTCCTGGAACAGCGAAAAAAATTGCGGAAACAGTTTCGCGAAGCAACGGTCATTAAACCGTCTGATATCACCGATGCCGTCGTCGACCAGACATTTCTTGAAAAAGCGATCGACGTGGTGGAAAGCAACATCGGTGATGAGGGATACAAAGTTGAAGACTTTGCCAATCATATGAATATGAGCATATCTCAGCTCAACCGGAAACTGAATGCACTGGTTGATCAGCCTGCTGGCCAATTTATACGATCTATTCGGCTCCAAAGAGCTGAGGAACTGCTGAAGAAAACACAAAAAACGGTCGCTGAAATTTGCTATATGGTCGGATTCAATGACCAATCCTACTTTTCAAGAGCTTTTAAGAAACAGTTCGGCCATAGTCCCTCTGAAATCCGAAAATCCTGATTTGTTTCGTCTTTTCAACACTTTGATTGAATAGTACCAACTTCTGCGTGGATATTACTATACAATCACTTTTTTCGATGATATCGTGTAGCTTGGGGAGGAAGCCGAAAATCCCTGAAAAGAGTAGGCTCAAACAAAATTCTACCTACCTATGTACATTTTAAATCGAAGCTTTCTCATTCTTGGAATCATTTTTTTCTCTTTTATTCTCTTGCCCCGGAACGGGGTTTCACAGGAAAATAACCAGAGCCGTATCCTTAGCATGAGTGAACTGACAGTGAAGCCCGGACAGGATTCCATATTTCGGGAAGGAGTAAAGAGCTGGATGGAGTGCTATCTCGAAAATGATGGCGACTGGGACTGGAATATGTGGAGACGTGTTCAGGGAGAAGGGAATGTTTACCTGCTTACATCCTATATGAGCTCCTGGGCAGAAATGGACGAATCGGATGAAGCCGGTCAGGAGTGTACCTCTATTGTTCAGAATATCATCAATCCCTCGGTTGAAAGTGGAGCTTACAACCTGGCTAGAACAGTACCTGAACTTAGTGCACAGCCAATGCAGCCCGGAGTTGTATACGTCAATTTCTGGAAAACAAGTCACTGGCAAAATTTCACAAATACGGTCAGACAGGTGTCAGACGCCGTCCGATCACAGGAAGGTGAACCCCGCGGTTTTTGGTACTACAATATTGGAGGCGGGCCAGAAGCATCTGATGCATTTGTCGTCACCCCTTATGAAAATTTTGCTGCCATGGATGAATCCATGGACAGCGTTTGGGAACTTGTAGAACGTGAACATGGGGAAAGAAAAAAGAACGAACTTCGAAATACCTTTGCGGAATCCACTGATGATCACTGGTCCTATATATACAGAAGAGATAGTGAACTCAGCAGACCGGATGCAGAGGAAGAAGAGGAGTAACTTTTATTATATAGATTAGAGTTCATTGATAACCCGGCATCGCAACATGCCGGGTTTTTTTATTGAATACTATTACCCCAACAATATCATCTCAAAATTCGGACTTGAAGCTGGCGCCTCGGCTTGTTTCGTTCTTATAAGGTATGTTACCATCCAGAT
>JAWVZW010000134.1:0-6030 GCA_033721975.1 Balneolaceae bacterium | reverse complement strand
CCGACCGGTACGCTCTCTTCCATTTCCTTTTTTGCCTGTTCATAGGAGATGCCGCGTACACTGCTGTTATTCTTTATGACACGCTCAATGGCAGGTGTTTCATGAGAACCCGGTGCAAGTACATTCACCGTGACACCGCTATTTGCCACTTCAAGCGCAAGTGATTTGGCAAATCCGACAATCCCTGCACGGAATGCATTACTCAGTACAAGCGAGGGGATGGGTTGCTTTACGGACTGGCTTTCAATAAAGAGCATTCTCCCATATTCATTTTTCTGAAAAACCGGAGCGAGGCGCAGGGCCAGATCCACCTTCCAGCGCATAACCAGTTGCCAGGCCGAATCCCAGTCTTTCATGTCGGTTTGCAGAGGTGTTCCGGTTGGGGGTCCGCCGGCGTTGAACAGTATACCATGGGTTTTCTTTGTCTTTACAGCTTTTTCAATACGATCGAGTGTTTCGCTGTAGATCAGGCTCCCTTCAATGATTTCGGTTTGATTTCCATAATCACGGAATTTATCATTCAGGACCTGACCACGCCTGGCTACCAGGACAACATGAGCTCCTTCACGGATCAGAAGCCTGGCTATGGCTTCACCGAAACCGCTGCTTGCACCGCATACTACAAAACGCTGGTCGTCAAAATGTAGGTTCATAATAGTGGGTATATGTCAAATCAGCTGAGTTAGTTTACAAAATGTTCAATACAACACATTTCTATAAAGTATCAAACAGATCAAGACAATTCACGTATCCAAACTGGATGGCCTGACCGGTTGGGAGCAGCTGTTCCACGGGACTGTTGTTGTCGTTGTAGAGATAGCTGTAATCAAATGTCTGTCCGTTTTCAGTAAAAGAGAGTACGTTATTGACTGAAAAGAAGGTGACGTCAGGGAAAGTGGGAGCGCCAAAAAATGGCAATAAAAGATTATCTTGGGGACTTAAAGAATTATCATATTGATACCTTCGATCCTGAACCTTGCGAAAACCGGATGACTCCTCCTCATCCGTTCTGAATCGTTCTTCACGCGATACATTTCCATCGTTATTCAGATAGTAAAGGGCATAACCGATATATAGAATATCGCCCGTGCTGGCTTCGCGGGTGAGATCAATTCGAATCAGATTTTCTTCCGGATAACTGAATTCATGAAACAGAAGAACACCGGCTGAAGCAAAATATCGTACTATGCGGCTCAATTGCTCTCCATCTTCCATCAGTTCTACAGTCATATACGGGTAGGGGGTGACTGGATTCATCTGATCGGTTACGACAATCTCATCCGGATAGTAGTTGAAACGATAGGATTCTGTGATCCGAATATCATCTTCTTCGGGTCTGAATTCCTGCAAGACCCTATAAACGATTCCACCGGATATGGTTTCAAAACGGATGCTGTTAAAAGGGTCGAACTGAATCTCTTCGAGTATACACTGAGTCTGGCTTTCATCGTCTGATTCCAGAACAGAACAGGATCCCAGAAGCAAAACAGACAGGCTGAGAAATATGACAAGCACAAATCGGTAAAACATAAAAACAATTCATTTGATGACACTGCGGTAAACGCAGGACGGTATAGTATATGCAATTGAAGAGAAATTATTGAATAATCATTCGTATTCACCCTTAGGTAACAAGCAGCCCGAACACGCTTTTGGAAGGATAGAGGCAAGGATTCACGGCTATTTATGGAAGAAACCACAGTATCAACCTTGCTCAATTGTACTATGAGATAAACCAGTATTTCGGCTCACTCAGTCATTTTAAGCGATTGGTTTCAATTCTGTTATATTAGGTTATTCATTGATTATTGCATTTTATCTTCAAAGTCAGAGTAAAATGTCCCATTATGGAGTTGGATAGCATTCCCTACTGGTTTAGCTCAGAACTGGATATAGAGCTGATTCTCAGTAATCTTACACTGCTTTTTGTCGCATTTTTGTTAGCTCTTCCTGTAGCATTAAACAGAGAGCGATCGGCACGGTCGGCCGGGCTTCGTACGTTTCCGCTTGTTTCCATCGCATCCTGTGGATATATGCTGATAGGCATTTCCATTTTTGACAATGACGGTTCCATAGCCAGGATTACCTATGGCATTATCACCGGAATGGGTTTTATAGGAGGAGGGGCAATTCTTAAATCAAAAGGGAATATAATGGGGACGGCTACAGCTGCAAGTATATGGAATACCGGAGCCATTGGAGTGTCCGTGGCATTTCGCATGTATGAAATAGCTATCGTGCTTTCACTGGTAAATTTTTTGATACTCCGATTTGCTGAGCCTATCAAAAAGAAGAAGATGAATGACAAGAAAAAAGATGTCAGTGATGATGATGTGGGATGATTCTTTACCTGGAAAAGTAAAGGTGATTATTGTTCATTATTGAGTTCTGATGAACAGGGGATTTCCAGTCGTAACCAATTGGTGCGTATTTCTTTACACCTTCCTGTTTCAAATCATTTGATGCAATTATGATCATCTTAATGCATTTCCGCATGTGATATTGTGTATAGTCTATTGAATTGTCAGAGACAAAAAGCAAAGATAGAGCAGGACAGCCGAGGGAGTACCGGTCAGTTTTTCAGGTACAGATTCAGAATTAAAATTCGCGTAGGAGCTGATCAGAAAAAGAACCCCCAGAACAGGGTAGAGAATGGGGAAGATGAAACTGCCACTAAGATTCTTCCATAGCAGAATTGCGATCAGTACAAAAATGACTGACGAAATGATACTTCCTATTCGAAGTTTTCGAGGCAGTGTTTTATGTTGGCCGCCCCATGCAAACCGTCCCAGCGGGAACCCAAGAGCCAGCAGCAGCTGAAACAAGAAAAGGGCAAGGGAAAGGATAAGGCCGGTCACGGTTAAGACCCCGGAGAGATCAATTAACCGGGTAAATTCAGCTTCCGTAACCTGCTCCATTTCATTGAATGATACGGTACAGCTCATGCTGTGAAGATGAAAGGGGCTGGATGATGAGATCACATTCTCCCGGGAATCAATTTCAAGCAGATTGGCAGTATTCAGTGTACGCTCTACATTAGCTCTGGTCTGACCGGTTTCAAACATGGAGCATAATATCCTCACCTCTTTTTCAGCTTCTATCCAATAAACCAGGCCTGCACTCAGGGTGAGGATAAGCACTGTGAACAGGATATTTTTCAATAGCATGTACATGCAGAATTACCGGGGATTTAATCAATCTGGCTATTTTTGCGGCCTTTCTCTTCTTCTCTTTCGAAAAAATGTAACAATCCAGTAATCTGCCCCGAATTTGCCGGATCCAAAAATCAATGAGAATGCGGCTACTAACATGAGGACCGTCATAAGAAAAGAAGAAGTGAGTGGATGAATCATGGAAAGATATACTCTTTCTGAGACTGTCCACAGGATAGACAGTGCAGTAAGCCGGGTATTCAATCCTGTCACGAACATTCCGCCAAGGGCCAGTGATTCAATTCTATCGACCCAGAGTAGGACATTGGGATCCATCCAGGTAAGCCATTCTGCAATGTATTTATCCTCCGGCACCATCTCCTGAAGCTGGTTAACGGGCATACCCATTTTCAAGCGCCATTGACTGCTTATAAGCATGATACCGATCATTATACGGGGTAAGGCCAGACCAGCATTTCTCCACCAACTGGTGGGCCGTAACGCAGCAGATACCCGGTGAGCATACTTTTCTGCTGCTTGTAAAAATTGTACCACATCTTCTTTAGAGCGAGGGAAGGAATGCCGGTTCCACTTTTTTTTCATTCCGTATGTGCAGTTGTTATAAGGATTGTCTTGAAGACCTATTCAAGGTCATTTCAGAACCTATACGGACCAAGTGGTTTAATTGTTGGGAAACTTGAGGTTAATTTAATCACCGTATAACAGTAAAATGTATAGGTCTTTCTGTAATAACTATAATTCTTTGAATTACAGGGTTCATATATGGGGGAGGGGAGTAGTGTAATGATACACAAAAAGACCATCTACGAGATCCTGTCTAACGCACACTTTAATCTAAGGGTTGGATTTCTTGTAGACCCGTACCCAGTCCACAACCATCTCCTGCGGAAAATCGGTGCTTTTATCCGGTCTGCCTGCCCAGGTTCCTCCAACGGCAATATTGAGCAGAAGGAAAAATTCCCGATGAAATTCGGATCGCTCATCGGAAGTGATATCAGCGGAAGCGTATTGTTCTCCGTCCACCAGCCAGGTGATCTGATTTTCATCCCAAATCAGTTCAAACAGGTGAAAATCATCCGAAAAGGAGCCGTTTTTCAGTTCATAAGGAATGGCACCCATTTGTGCATGGGATCCGGATGAATCTGCATAGTGGATATTCGCCTCAACAACCGAATCACTCTTCGTACCGTAAAGCTCCAGGATATCAATCTCGCCGCTCTGCGGCCAGGGAGTGTCCCCGCCGTTCTCATCTATGTTGGCACCCAGCATCCAGAAAGCCGGCCAGATACCTTCACCGGTGGGCAGCTTAATCCGGGCTGCAACCTTTCCGTATCTGAATGTGAACTTTTTGGCCGTATTCAAGCGAGCCGATGTATATTGGTCCGGTCCGTGCTCATCACTCTCATGAATGGCTTTAATAACAAGTGATCCATTCTCTATTTGGGCATTAGCAGGATCATCAGTATACCGCTGCCACTCCTCATTGAAACGACCGGCTTCCACAATCTGCCGGTTCCAGTAAGATTCATTGAGAGTATCACCCTCGAACTCATCGGCCCAAATTAATTCCCAATCTGAACCCGGGTTATATGAATCTGATGCTTGTTGATCGTCATTGCACGAGGATAAAGTCATAATGAAAATAAGTATAGATGATAAGTAATAAATATTGTGCTTCATGTACTTACAAAATATTTACAGAATATTTCTAATACCGGTATGATTTGAAAAAGTGAAAAAAATGATACTTAATTATTCTAAATGAGAGTCCTGATGTGATTGGATGATGCCCAATTATTCGGCTGTACGTTCATGTTTAACCCAGTCTACTTCCATGGTCCATTCTCCCTCCATCGGGTTGTCGGTAATCTTGGCGTAGTTCAGAATCGCAAACATAGGCTCGGGATATTCATCCCCCTGGCCCTCGTTGCGATAGACCTCCACGCCATCCAGGCGATACACCAGATCGCTGTCTTCCCATTCCACGGAGTATTCGTGGTACTCATTCAGCGTAGCCGGAAAGTTTGCACGCAGGCTCCACCAGTCACCCTGGTCGCATTCACCCAGGCTTTTGATGGCTCCGGTCGTGAATTCATTCGACAGATGATCTCCATGGTGTTCAAAGATATCGATCTCGCCGGAACCGGTCATCGGCCAGCAAACAGTTTCATTCTCTTCCTGTACCGGAGGCTCATTATTCAGTGCTCCGAGGATCCACCAGGCCGGAAACTGGCTGGGTTCGCCATTGCTCGAAAGCCGCAGCCGGGCGGTCCATTTCCCCTTTACAAATTCTTTCCTGTTTTTGGATGCTATACGCCCGGCTACATACTCCGTATCCGGATGCTGATTGCCGTACTTATCCATGTTATCACACGGAATTTTCTCACCGATGTTGACAACCCTCAGCTTTAACGTACCGTCACTTACCTCGCGAGTCCCGTACTCACCATCGGGTACATAGCATTGCGTTTCATTATTTACCCAAATACGCTGGTCCTGCCAGTTATCGGGATTGAAGGTGTCAAAATCATCGAAGAAGTCGACAGTCCATTGTTCGGATGGCTCGGTTACTTCATTTGACTCACTATTGCATCCCGTGAGAGCAATACATAACAGAAGGAAAAGGAGTGTTTGAATTTTATTCATGGTATTCAATGGCTAAAGCTGTAACAGCTAATGATTAATCTATTTAAACCTGTAATTTGTGAAATGGAATCGCTCGATCATAATTGAATCTCACATCCTTACCCCTTTAATCAGCAGCCAAAGTGCAAGCGATACTTCGCCCACTCCGGCCGTCAGACCCACAATCAGGGCAAAGGTGCTTTTCAATTCGGGGAAGAAGATGAAACCAAAT
>JAWVZW010000133.1:0-6062 GCA_033721975.1 Balneolaceae bacterium | reverse complement strand
GTTTTGGAAATTTCGACTGTCAGCGAGCCCTTTTCATTTACAGAGCCGCCGATCACTTCATCACCTTCTTTTTTATCAACCGGTTTGGATTCACCGGTCAGCATTGCTTCATTAACGCTGGAGTTTCCTTTTACCACATTTCCATCAGCCGGTATTTTTTCTCCCGGTTTGACCAGTACCTTATCACCCTGACGAAGTTCATCCAATGGGACATCTTCGGTAGAACCGTCATCGTTTACACGGTGGGCCTCGTTCGGCAACAGTTCAGCCAGTTCTTCCAGAGCGGCAGAAGCACTTAGTACCGATCGCATTTCCACCCAATGTCCCAGGAGCATGATGCCCACAAGCGTGGACAGTTCCCAATAGAGCAGATCGCCTTCAAAGCCCAATACAACGGCAGTGCTATAGAAATAAGCGATAGAAATAGCCAACCCGATCAGGGTCATCATTCCGGGCTGTTTTTTTCTGAGCTCATCGATCAGTCCCGTCAGAAAAGGCCCTCCGCCAAAAAAGAATACAAGGGTGGAGAGACCTGCCAGAATCCACTCGTCACCGGCAAAACGCCAATCAACCCCCAAAAACTGCTGTATCATTGGGGATAATGCCAGAATAGGAATTGTAATCAGGAGTACCCACCAGAACCTCCATTTGAAGTCCTGCACCATCTGCTTGTGATGCTCACGATGTGAGTGTCCGGCGTGATTATGATTTTCAGTTCCGGTATGGTCATGATGATGTTCGTGTTTATCATGACCGTGAGAATGATTCTCCATGCTGGAAGCCCGTTATTAGATTGAATGGATAGGTGTAATTAACCTACTCCATGTCAATCAGTTAAGCATTACCATATCCAAAAGTTAATGTGTATAATTTTTGGATTATTTGGAGAAGAGTTCCCGGAAACGAAAGTTTAAAGCTTCGGGTGTTCAGCCAAAATCATTGTTAAGGAATTCAGTTCCTGACCGTCAATAATGTATCATTCCATGATTAGGCGAGTTGCTTATCCAGCCACTCTTCTGCTTCCAGTTCGGTCAATTCCCCTTCCTCTTCCAGTTTTTCCTGAAGCAGGGGTTCCAGTTTACGGGCTTCCTCTTTATCAGAAATATCCCGGCTTTCTGCATATCCGTTTATGAAGTCGAGGACTTTGTCGCCTTCATCAGGGCGAAACGCGGTGGGTCTGGATACATTTTCTGTTGTTGCACTGGATCTGGGTGCCTTAGCAGGCTCCGTTGACCATACATAATTGTACTTCAGATCACTTCTGTCCAATAATGCCATAATGTAAACCTCTCTGATTTTCAACTATAAATAATTGTCTTACATAAGCTTAACAAAATACTTCCGGAAAGAGTTTATCCGTCTTGTATATCTCCTTAATTGAATTTATCAGGTAAATGAATGATTCCTCTGAAGTCTGAAGGATCTCATCAGCCGTTAACCCTGACTATTATTATGGAAGACTAAACTCTATGAGGCGGATTCTAACCGTGCCTGAGCCCCTTAATGCCAGGCCGGATTTGCCGGTTCCCATCTCATCATCATGCGTGTGTACAACGGTGTTTCCGTTTTGATAAGCGTAAAAATGTTGACCTGATGCCGTTACCCTGAAGGTACTCCATCCTCCCGTGTCGATTTGTCCGGAGCCCAGCACATTGTCCGATCCGTCAATTATCTGACCCTGCTGCAATTCAGAACCTGATATGCGGATATACTGGTAATTATCCGGGCCGCGATAGTGATGAACCAATTCAAAAACACCGCTAAAGTCGCCCAGATTTATTTCAGCCCTGCCGTCAACAGAATTCAAATCACCCCCGGCGATAAGGTATGCCATTTGTTCCGGGGCTGTCAGTTCAAGATGGCTTCGACCACCCTCCCGCCCGGTTGATGCCTCTATGGATTCTGCGCCATCGATGGTGAATGCATCCACCAAAACCTGGTCTGCACCCGCACCGATTCGCCAGCTCCAGGAACCATCATCTTCTGTTACCGGTCCGGCCTCTGAACGAAATTCAGCAATCTGTCTTTCAAGCTCCTCAATTTGCCCTTCGAGGCGGTCAGCTTCACTAACCGCTACACCGTGCTGATACACAAGCCTTGAACCTTGTTCGCCTGTATACCAGAGCAACCCGACTCCTATTAGTGCAGGTAAAATAAATGCTGTACGCGTCCACCCTTTCTCGAGATCTTTCCACCAGGAATAGAGCCGGACGGATGTATAAATCCCGAAGAAAATCAATGTGTAAAGCGCCCAGTCCTCATGAGATGTAACGACAGGAACAGCAGTACCGGTTACCGCGACCGTTTCAACAGCCTGTTTTCCGGAAATAAATGCAGCGACAAGGCCCGCTGTACCGGATACATACATGAGAAGTACAGCATGATGCAGCCAGCTGTACTGTTTAAGCCATACGCGCACCAGATCGAAAATAACCGCTGTTACAAGCAGTGCCACAGGAAAGTGAACGATGAGAGGGTGAATATTGGGTATCCAGTCGGGAGTCATGATTCAATTTTTTAGTGATCTCAGGGTTCCATTAGGGAAGGAAATATTATATACAAAGGTAGCCAAATGGTTTTATCCATGAAGCCTAACAGCATTTTTCTGAATTCTGCACGGGAGGACAAGGAACAGAGCCGTAACTGCAAAAAACACAACAGTCTTCATTTTTGGGCTTGATTAGCTTGCTGCACATCTTGCATTCGTAAAAGTATGTACATGCTTTTTCAGGCATATGTTCGGTAGAACGAAAACCACAGTCCGGACAGGTGATGATGGAAGTTGCCATTCTGAATCTATTTTTAGAGAATTTGTGTATATACAAATATTGATAGGCCCACAACGTTGATGAAGATAAATAATCCGACTATTCTCTTTTTGATCTTGCCGCCGCCTTCCATGTCCATCATCTTCATGTCATGATTTTTTAAATAGACTTTATTCAGCCAGACCAACACCACTGCTGCTACCGCAAAAAAGATGTTCATCCAGAAAGTGTAGTCTATCTTAAACTGGGTAATTTCTGATACGACTCTCGCACTTTCAGGAACGATACCGAACAATGAAAAGAGTCCATTCAGAATCAGTGCTGTTAAAACAATACTGACATACATGATTCCCGCTATATATAAAGCCACTTTCCACCCGTAGTATTTTGCATTGATGTGTACAAGCGGGGGAACCATCAGATCGGAATAGATGAATCCCATAATTCCGGCAAACAAGACGCCGTTTGCGTTCAAAACAGTTGCCAATGGAATATTTCCCATGGAGCCTATAAATGTTGCTGCAGCCACAAAGGGAGCGATCAGCGCGTTTTCTAAATTCACAACCCATGTTGGCAGATTTTGTGCGTCAGCCAGGAAAAGCGCAGACCAAAATGATTCGGGCACCAGCACAGCTACAAAACCAGCTATGGTAAATCCAATCAAAATGTCTTCCCAGGCCATTTTCCAGTCATTCACAAATTTATGACCAACCAGCCGCCACCCTTCCTTGCTCTGTATCCTTTTTTTCCAGTCAAAATCCTCATCCAGATCACTTCCTTCTTCTTCAACTTTACTGCGGGCTGCTTCCAGCCAGCTTTTCGGATAGGTAAGTTTAATTAGAAGACTGCTGATACCAATCAGGATTAATCCGCCAATAATCTCAGCGGCTAAAAATTCCCAGCCCAGGAATATGAGGATCAGGATTCCCAGTTCAATGACGAGGTTAGTTGAGGCAAACATAAAGGCAACACCTGCAACGAAGTGTGCACCTTTTTTGATTAAAGCTCTGGCGGCTGCCAAAGCAGCAAAAGAGCAGGATGACGAAGCGGCGCCAAAAAAAGTGGAGAGGGAAATGCTTTTGAAATCTGCTGAACCCATATAACGGGTGAGTTTTGCCTTGGGAACAAACGCCTGAATCATGCCTGATACAAAATAGCCAAGAACAAACGCCCATCCGGCTTTCCAGAAAAAACCAAGGGCTGTTTTTGCTGATTCACCGAAAGAGTCCAGGAAAATTTCCATCGTTAAAATCCGTCTTTATGAATTGCTGAAAATGACCGGTTTCATGTCTTATGAAATTCAATTCAGGTTTCCATTTCATCCAAAGTCTGTTAATACATAAGGGATTATAGAAAAATACAATCCTTTTGGTCTTTTGAAAGAAAAGAACCAAATCCTCTATCTTCTTGAGATGCAAACAATTCTTAAAAGCAGAACTGAGAGAATCTGAAAACAGTTAGTCGGTGGTTAGAGCAGGTCCTTTTTCCGTTCTTCAAACTCCTCTTTATCGATTTCACCATTCGCATATTTGCGTTTGAGAATTTCAAGAGGAGTTTCTTTTTCTGATCGATTGGCACCCGTCACCAGAGCCCTGACAACAATAATTACCAAAGCGATTATCAGTAACCACCAGAAAATCATCATCCATCCGCCTCCAAAAAAGAATGTGTCATGCATAGCATCTATGTTTGGTTGATGTTATATCTACTTATTAAACGTCTACAATCATATAATATAAACCAGATTGAAGGATCGACACTGCGAATGTCATATTTCAGAAACCGTTTCCCCGCAGCTGTGCATTATCGATCCGTAATATGGATTTTCAATCTTATCTTTGTCACTAATCCACGCACTGCCACCCTCATACATCGGGCAAAATTGTTTAAACAAAGTACCTTCGTATCCCTGATTTTCAAGTGCAGTTAGCAGTTGCTGGGATATGTCCACAAATGCAACCCGAAACGATTGAATGTCATCTGCATTTTCAGCTTGCGTAACGGCACTCATCATCGAGCGGTGATGGGCATCATGCATTTCGGCATGCTCTTCATGCTGATTCATTTCAGCACTGCTTTTTACCTCTTTCGAAAATGCCATCAGGTGGTTTTTTGCTGATTCAAAATCATCTGAAACCAGTGAGTTTTTCATGTTCAGATATTCCGTAATGAGGACTTCCAGATGATCCGGATGGCTGTGCATAGGAGTTGGCTGCTGAGCCTGAACGGAATAGGAGATCAAGAGTGTCAGGATGGATAGTAAGATGGTTTTCATGTCGTTATTCTATTTATAAGTAAGTTTCTGTTGGTTTATAGGGTTTAAAGAGTTTCTACGGTTTCTCCGCAGTTATGCATTTGTGACCCATAAAACGGGTTTTCAATTTCATCACTGTCGCTGATCCAGCTGCTTCCGCCGTCATACATCGGGCAATATTGCTTGTAGAGTGTGCCCTCATAGCCTTCCTGCTCTATCCGGGCAATCATGGTTTCTGAAATGGATTTAAACCCTGCACGAAGTTCTTCAATATCGCTGAACCGATCGTCCGTAAACTGCTGAACCAGCTGCCTTGCGGTTTCAAAATCATCAGCCGAGAGAGCTTCCCGCAGCTTCAGGTACTCCGGCAGAATTTCATCCAGTGGTTTGCCGGAAATCTCATCCCGGATGATGGATGGTTCCTGCAGATCAGAAACCGGATTTGAATCTGTAAGAGTCCCGGTTCCGGCATCTGCATCGCTTTGGGTGATCCCTGTGCCGGCTTCACGATTCATCATGCTAAGCTTATTGCTCAGCTGTGCGGCGGCGTCTACTTTAAACGTGCCATGGGTTACAACGCGTTCTCCGGGAGTCAATCCTGACTCCACAACGTAGTCGCTGCCAGCACGATGACCAAGTGTCACCTCACGGGCTTCGAATGCCGGTGTATCTCCGAAAGAAACATCCGCAAAAACGATCGACCTGGTTCCAGTCCACAGTATGGCAGAGGCAGGTACAAGCATTTTCTCACTATCTGAGGTTCCGGCCTGGATCACGCCCTCTGCATACATTCCGGGTTTTAACCGGTTTTGGGGGTTGTCTGCCGTGACACGAATCCCAAGAGTTCGGGAATCATTGTTTAAAAAAGGATCCACAAAACTGACGGAACCTGTATAGGTTTGTCCGGGAACTGCGCTGGCCGTGAATGTAATTTCATCGCCCACCTCCAGCCGGCTTGCTGATGATTCATATGCATCAAATTCCACCCATACGCTGCTAAGGTCTGCAATTCTGTACATCATGGATCCTTCCTCCACATG
>JAWVZW010000132.1:0-6066 GCA_033721975.1 Balneolaceae bacterium | reverse complement strand
CTCCTGAAGGCAACTATTTTCAAAGCTCATCCCACTTTCTGGAGGGAGGGGTAGGATATGGAGGTACCGAGAAATTTCCGGTAAGCTTTTTCACCGGAATGTTTTTTACCAATGATGATGACTATTCTGTCTATTCGGAAATCGGTTATTCCTTCAAGAATGTGGAACTCTTTTTAGGCGGCACACCAGCGGCCTCCGCTCTCTATGCAACCAGCGGACCTGCCATTATCAATACAGGCATAACCGTTTCCAAGGATCTGGAGGTGACCGATCTGCTATCCCTGGGTCTTTCCGGTTCTGTGATTGCCAATCCCTATTCCGACAACCTCTATATGCTTTTTGGAATCGGTTTTTAATAAACCGCGACTCCTTACGAAAGTGAATGGTTGAATATTTAGAAGGCAGAATGCTTTAAGCCGTAATTTTAGCATTCTGCCTTCAAAAACCCGTGTGGGTTACAGGCTGTTGATTAGCTCATCGAGTTCAGACAGTAATTCGCCGTATCTTGTCCAGTTGCCTGCTTCAAGGGCACTACGCAGCTCATTCCAGAGAGATTGAATCTCCTCCAGCTGCTGATCGGAAAGTGTGGTAACGGTCTGTCCGGGAAGGACCGCCTGTCTGGCAGAATCGGCAGCAACGGGCTGAACTCCGGGCAGAGTGAAATCATCCGACTGACCAAAGATGTCAAAAATGGCCTGTTCAATCGTCGGCTGCATGGAGATGTTGTCTCCGATCGAAACGATCACACGCTGAAGCTGAGGGATATCTACTCCTTCCGCCAGCAGAAATACGGGTTCCACATAGAGAAACGAATCCTCGATTGGAATAACCATCAGGTTTCCGCGGATAACCCGGGAACCGCGCTGATCCCATAGTGCGATTTGCCTGGATATTTCGGGATCCTGATCGATGCGGGCATCAATCTGGGCAGGACCATAGATAAGGCGCTCTTTGGGAAGCCGGTATACCACCAGTTCACCGTAACTTTCCGGATCCGATTTTGCTGCAATCCAGGAGATCATGTTATCCCTGTTTTCGGGGGTAAGCGGAGAGATCAGCATAAATTCGAGCGTATCCTCCCCGGGCAACCGTGCCAGAACATAGTATGGGTCCATAATGATCTGACGGCCGCCATACTTTTCATAGGGACGAGTCCACAAATCTTCCTGATTGTAGAATACCTGCGGCCGTGTCATGTGATATCGGTTGAATATCTCAAGCTGAACTTCAAAGAGATCCTGTGGGTAGCGGAAATTATCTTCAATGCCATCCGGAATTTCACTTATCGGTTTGAACAGATCCGGAAAGATGGATTGATAGACCTCGAGAACCGGATCTTCTTCATCAATCACGTAGTAGTCAACCGACCCGTTATAGGCATCAACAACGATTTTTACGGAATTTCGGATATAGTTGAAACGGTTGTTATAAGGCTGAGAATAGGGAAAATATGACGAGGTTGTGTAGGCATCCTGAATCCAGAAAAGTCTGCCGTCATTCATCACCAGGTAAGGGTCCCGGTCCAGAGTCAGGAAAGGCGTTATCCGGTTGATGCGTTCCTGAACGCTGCGCCAGATCTGAAGCCGGCTCTCTTCCAGGATATCATCTGAAAGCAAGATGTTGATATCGCCCAGCTCCCATGCAAACAAGAGTTTCCGGAAATAGCTGCTGAACGGGATGCCTCCGAACCCGTCATAATTGATATAAACATTTTCATTCCCTTCGGGATAATGGAGCTCGTCAGCTTCGGTGTTTACAATGTAATATCCTGTACTGTTTTCTCCGTAGTAGATGGCCGGATTGTCGATTTCAAGTTCCGGCTGTTCGGTTACCGGTGGGATATTTCTCACAATCAGGTTGGGTTCACCCTGGCTGTTTGCCTCTGTGACGGGGCTCATGACCAATCCAAATCCATGGGTATACTGCAAATGCCTGTTTACCCATGTATCTGACTGACTGGGAAGTTCCTGCGCGATCTCCCTTGCAGCGAGCATCATCTGGGTCACTTTACCATCCACGACGTAGCGGTCGTTATCCACGCTGTAGAATTCGTAATAGGACCGGATTTCCTGAAGCTGCTTATAGGTGTTGATCAAAAGCCTCGGATCCCACAGCCGGATGTTATCAACCGCATCCTGATTGCGGCGAATGTCTGCGATTCCAAGCGTATCTTCAGCCTGATAGTCAATTTCACGCATTGTGTGCAGGTTGTAAGCCAGACGGGTCATTTCAATGTTTGACTCGAGATACGGTGTCTCAAGTTCCAGTTCGTTGGGTTCAACCTGGAATTGCTGAACCATTCCCGGCAGAATTCCGCGTCCCAGAACCAGCACTACCAAAATCAGTCCGGCAGCAATAGGTATAATTTTGTTTGCCTTGATTCGGTACCCGACAAACATCACGATTGCGATAAGCAGGGTAAGTGCAAATAGAATCCAAAGAGCCGGCAGCTGAATCGTTACATCGGTGTAAGTTGCCCCGTATACTAGTCCGCCGGGATTCAATACCAGCTTGTAGCGTGCCAGCCAGAACCCCCAGGCCAGAAAAAGCAGCCATATCGCAATATTGATTTTAAGGTGGTTTAGTACGGATGAACGTGCATCGAACGAGGTTGGCGACTTTACAATCAATAGTCCTGAGAAAATATAGGCCAGTGCCAGAACCCCCGTAGTGATGAATGAAACAGACACCAGGGAACCCTGTATCATATCCCAAAACGGAAGACGGAACATGTAGAACCCAACGTCTTTCCCGAAGAGCGGATCGGTTTCACCCACAGGAATGCTGCTGATGAACCGCAATGATTCGTCCCATCGTAAATAGAAACTGAGTGCAAAGAAGAGTGCAAAAACCAGGGCGCCCAGCGTAAAAAACTGCCGCATACGCTTCAGGACAAAATCACTGTTTATGTTGATTCCTGATCCCTGCAGGGGTGAAGCATTCAGATTGGCATACTGAAGCTGACCGGCCAGATATCTGAAATTCACAACGAAATAGACGGAAGCGGCCAAAAATGAGAGTACCACCAATGAAATCTGTGTGCCCTTCAGCGTCCAGAAAATCTGGGTATATCCCAGCTCTGAGAGCCACATCCATTCAAAAATCCAGCTTGATGAGATAGAGAGAATAATCAGCGGTATTGCGACGAAACCGATGATTTTAAGTAAGCGAGTGTTCATGGACAGCAGACCAAAGCCCTTAATTACATTTTTTGTTCAGCAACCAAAATACGAATTAGCAGCCTCAAATGTGGAGAATACGCTTCCCATTCCATGAATGGCACATCTTCATGCGCGGCTTAGCTGTATCCCGGCCTGAACGTAGCAGCGTCCAGGATTGACCAAAGATGAATGATCCACCCCAGCAGGACAATCCACAGGATGGATGCAGAAATAAACATAAATGCTGCCATAAAAAGACGGCCCTGTAAAAGTTGCCCCAGTCCCGGGATAAAAAAGCTTGCGAGTGCGGCGATTACGTTTCCGCTTGATCCTTGTCCGGCCATAACTTTCTCGTATTTTACTTAAGGTTTACACCTGCATACGAAAAAGAGACAGATTTGTTTAACTCCTCCCAAAAAACAAAAGAGTGCCCGGGCTGTGCCATGGAAACGGACATCCGTGATGAGGTGTGCCCTGTTTGCGGGTATGAGTTCCCCGAGCAATCTGCTTCCGCAACGATTGCAGTCTGGATATTTATAGCATTGATTCTTCTCTGGCTTGTTTTTTAACGGTGTAGAAGCTTTTAAGCACGAATCAACTTTTCAGCTTCACCCGGTATGACTACGTGACCCTGTTTTTTATAGGCGGATGTGAGGGTGTTATATTCAAATCGCGTGGGAATGGATGTGCGCAGGCGTGAGAATTCTTCTGCTTTGACCGGGTCCGGCTTGCCAATCAGCTTTCTTATCTCGCTGTCGTACAGGTCCATCTGATTGATTTCCCACAGGAAGTCTGAAATATCCGGACTGCCGGTAATTTCGGGAAGATTATTCTCCTCAGGAATGGGTGCCTTGAAGTTGGGCATCTCTAGGTCAAAGTGATCACAAAACTGTTCTGCAATCATTCGGGAGGCCGTTGTTTTGGCTTCCCTGGAATATCCTGCAATATGGGGTGTTGCAATCATGGAGAGGCCTGCGATGGCATCAGAAAAAACGGGTTCATTTTCCCACACATCCAGAATGCAGTCACGGACTGTACCCCTGCGCTTAGCCTCCTGAAGTGCTGCTTCATCTAATACGCCACCTCTTGAAGCGTTGATAACCAGTCCAAAGGGGTGCCGGAGCCATGAGCTGTCCGCCAGATGATAGGTGGGATGGGAACCGGTATGCGTAAGCGGTGTGTGAAGGGTGAGTATGTCGCACGCCAGCAGCTCATCCTCCGATGCGGAATTGAAATTCGGGTCTGCTTCTGCTTTTGGCGGATCGTAGCAAGTGTAATCAATATTGAAAGCAGATAGAAGTTTGATCACCGCACTGCCTGTATGTCCGCATCCTGCAATCCCAACATGGAGTGTGTCAAGACTATGATTCCGGAGCTTTGACCATCGCAGAATACCGGTTAGTACATACTCGCCCACTGCACGCGCGTTGCAGCCGGGTGAATGGGCAAACCGGACCCCCAGATTTTCGAGGTGGTTCAGATCTACATGGTCGTAGCCCGCCGTGGCTGTGCCGATGAATGTTATATTTCCTGCCTCAGGAAGTGTATCGGGGTTAATACGGTTTACGGTCCGTATGAATAACGCATGATAGTCCGTCGCGTCATCCGGTAGCCCTTTGGATGGGTCAAAAAGTGTCAGATCCGTTTGCGAAGGAAGCATCTCCCGGATCTTGTAGAGGTGCTTATCAGCCAGAATACGTACAGTCATGTCAAAAAATAGTGAAAATGCGGGTAATCTGATCAATAGGGGTATGATTGTCGATATGTACATGAAAAGATATTCCGGAATTCCAGTTATGAAGAGTAAGCCGGTGAAGACCGGAATTTTCCCATTTAACTAGTCTGGTTTTCAGTTTTCTGATATGGATTCTTTACTCAAAAAAGGGCATAATTTTCAATATGTTTGGATGTATCGTATTGACCGCAATTGTGAATGGACCGCATCGAATGAAAAACTCCCGATATAACGCAGTGACCCTGATCCGAAAAAAAAGGGACCGTGAGGCACTTACCGCTGATGAAATAGAGTTCCTGGTCCGCTCCTATACCGAAAATTCGCTGCCTGATTATCAGATGAGCGCTTTTCTTATGGCCAGCTTTCTGAACGGATTGAATGCTGAAGAGGCTGCAGCTCTCACAAAATCCATGCTCCATAGCGGTACGGTGCTGAATCTGAAGGAGATTGAGGGGACCAAAGTGGACAAGCACTCAACGGGCGGGGTGGGAGATAAACTCTCATTGATTCTGGCACCGATTGTTGCCTCCTGTGGGGTTCCTGTACCGATGATCTCGGGACGGGGACTGGGTCATACGGGAGGGACACTCGATAAGCTGGAATCCATTCCCGGTTTTACGGTCGATATGAGCCTGGATCGGTACCGCGAAATTCTGAAAAAGCACAATCTGGTTCTCTCGGGTCAGACAAGTGATATAGCACCGGCTGACAAAGGACTGTACGCACTGCGTGACGTCACGGCAACCGTAGAATCCATCCCCCTCATCGCGGGAAGTATCATGAGCAAAAAACTTGCAGAAGGGATTGATGCTCTGGTGCTGGATGTAAAATTTGGGTCCGGCGCATTTATGAAGAATAAAGAGGATGCCATTGAGCTTGCCAAAACGCTGGTAAAAATTGGGGAAGATTTTGACAAGAATACGATCGCCTATCTCACCAGTATGGAGCAGCCTCTGGGTATGGCGGTTGGGAACTGGCCAGAGGTGAAAGAAAGTATTGAAGCTTTAAACGGCAACGGGCCGGATGATGTAATGGCTATAACCCACCTTCTCGCAGGCACCATGATCCATCTGGGCGGCAAAGCTGAATCTGTGGATGAGGGTATAGAAATCAGCAAGGCATCGATCCGTGATGGGACTGCATTGCAAAAATGGAAGGACATCGTGAAGG
>JAWVZW010000131.1:0-6087 GCA_033721975.1 Balneolaceae bacterium | reverse complement strand
GTCAGTGCTATAAAAGGGTGACCAACAAAGATGATCAGTTCTGTAAAAAATCCGGTCTGGATGGATCCTTGCCCGACCAGGGTGGAGGTTAAAGTATTGCCCAGGATGAGCAGCAGCGGTACCAGTATGATTGCAACCAAAAGTGAGAATGGAGGAAGTGAATCCTGGTCCTCATGAATGTTGCTCTCATCAACAATGTAATCCGGAACCGTCACATTTATTTTGCTTCCGATATATTTTCCAAAAATCGGTCCTGCAATCACTGCGGTCGGCAATCCGACTATAAACCCAAACAGTATGACCCAGCCCAAATCAGCATCTATAATGTCGGCTACGGCTATTGGACCCGGTGTAGGTGGAATAAATGCATGGGTTACAGCCAGTCCGGTGAGGAGAGGGATGCCGTAAAAAAGTATCGACTTTTGAGTATCACGTCCGATCGCGTAAACCAGGGGCACAAGAATAATGAATGCGACATCAAAGAAGACCGGTATGGCCACAAAGAAACCTGTTACCATCATTGCCCAGGAGGCATTCTCGCTGCCAAAACGCTGAAGCATTTTACGGGCAACGGCTTCAGCTCCGCCTGAATGTTCAAGCAATTGTCCGAAGATGGCTCCAAGGCCCACCACCGTCGCTACAAAACCCAGCGTACCGCCCATTCCCTGTTGAATACTGTTGATTACGGACTCTGCAGGCATTCCGGCTGCAATTCCGGTCAGGATACTGGCGATTAAAAGCGATATGAACGCATTCAGCTTTACACGGGTCACCAGATATAGGAGCAGGGCTATTCCGGAAACTGTGGCAATCAGCAGCTGTAGTTCATTCATGTTGTTTGGAATGAATCGGTTTCATCAGTTTTTTTGTCCTCCTCAGACTCAGATTTCCAATCTGCATGATAGACATTACCCTCGGGCTCTCTGATTTTACGAAATCCGTGAGATCCAAAGTAGTCCCTTTGAGCCTGTATCAGGTTGGCAGGGAGAAGTTTGGATCGCAGTTCATCATACTCCTGAAGGGAAGCAGACATAGCCGGGACTGGTATCCCGTTTTGAATGCTGAATGAGACGGTTTCTCTCCATCCGCTTTGAAGTTTTCTGAAACGGTTAGAATAAATGGGCGACATTAACAGGTGGGTAAGACCGGCTCCCTGTTCAAACGCTGCCACAATTCCCCGAAGCAATTCGGAACGGATTATACAGCCTCCCTGCCAGATCCGGGCGATATCAGATGGGTCTGTTTCCCAGTCATAATAACGTGAGCCCTCTGTGAGCAGATAAAATCCTTCAGCAGCAACGACCATCCGGGAAGCCAGATATGCCTGCTGCAGATTGGTAAGGATGCTTTCTCTGTTAAGCCCGTTCACGGACTTTGCAGACTGCTCAATTTCAGGTCCGTCAAGTGACCCTGCAAGTCGTCTTCTCAGATCACCTGCGGAGGAAATTGAACGTGAGTGAACAGATGCGGAAATAACGGGAAGCTGGATTCCCAATTCAGCGGCGGTCTGAACAGTCCATCGGCCGGTACCTTTTTGCTCGGCCTGATCCAGGATCTGGTCAAGCAAGAGAACACCCGTATCATCGCGGTAGTCCAGTATATCAGCTGTAATTGATAACAGGTAACTTCCAAGAGAGGTGTGATCCCATTGACGAAACATATCCCGTATAGAATCCGGCTCCATGGAAAGCGGTCCTCTCATGAGGTGGTAGACCTCGGCCAGCAGCTGCATATCAGCGTATTCAATGCCATTATGAACCATTTTTACAAAATGGCCTGCACCATCACTTCCTGCAAGTGTACAGCATGGAGATCCGTCAAATGATTCTGCTGCAACAGTTTTCAGAATTTCTCCCAGATCTTTCCAGCATTTTTTTGTGGTTCCAACCATAATGGAGGCACCGTAGCGTGCTCCTTCAGCACCACCTGAAATTCCCACTCCTGCGTAATTTAATGGCTTAAAGCGAAGTGAGGCAGCCCTGCGGCGGGTATCTTCAAAATGTGAATTTCCGCAATCGACGAGCGTGTCCCCGTCATCAAGCAGGGGTAGTAGTTTTGACATTACTTCATCGACTGGATCGCCGGGTGTTATCACCAGAAAAATGGTACGAGGCTTTGAAATTGACGAAACAAACTCCTTCAATCCGGCTGAAGGTGTGAACTGTTTTCCGGCCCCGTTTTTCTTCATAAAAGCGGCAAGGAGATTGTCACCTTTGTCATTTGTTCGATCTGTAACGGATACCCTGAATCCTCTGGATTCAAAGTTAAGGGCCAGGTTGCTTCCCATTACACCCAGGCCGTAGATTCCAATATCTGAGTTGCTCATAGTAGAGTAAAATTGAACTTCTGCATGATCATTGACGCTATCTGTACTGTTTAAGGATGGTTAATAACGGTTCAGAGTTTCATTAGAATCTGTTTCACGAGTTCTTCAGGTGAATTTGATATAAGTACGGTAATTGCGTCCCCGGGCTCTTCAAGGGCGTTAAACTGAGAATCCAAAAGAGAAGGGGGCATGTAATGAGTTCGCATTTGCATGCGCTGAAGTATGATATCTTTGGTTCCTTTCAGATAGATCCAGCATATATTATCCGGTTTATTCCCTATTAATAGATCCCGATATGACTTTTTCAGGGCTGAGCACGCCAGAACGGCACCCTGATCGGCATTCCATTTCTCTATTTGTTCTTTTAATAGATGGAGCCAGGGTTTTCTGTCCTGATCAGTGAGTGCAGTTCCGGCTGTCATTTTTCGAATATTTTCTTCAGGATGAAAATCATCCGCATCATAGAAGGGGAGATCCAGTTCAATGGCAAGCATTTGCCCTATGGTGGACTTGCCGCTGCCGGAAACGCCCATCACAATGTACACCATGGATTCTATTCCTCGTTTTCTTTCTCTTCCACAGTTTCCAAATCTTTAGGAAGGGGAAGTCCCAGACGTTTTGCACGTTCTCTCCATTTTTGCCGTGCCAGTTTTTGCATATCGTCAATGGCGTCAGCTTCATCCACAATTTCCATTCCAAGGAGTGTTTCAACAACATCTTCCATGGTTACCACGCCCGAAAACCCGCCATATTCGTCAACAACCGCAGCAATATGTTCCTGAGTTTTAAGAAGCTGCTCCAGCAAGTGTTTAATGGAGTTTGTTTCTGGTACAAAGAGTATTTTTCGTTTAAGTGCACTGAGAGGGACATCTCCTTTACCCTGGGAAAGATTCAGATAAAGATCATTTTTGAGGATATATCCGGTGATATCTTCATCATTTTTGTCGTAAATGGGGATCCTGGAGACTGTCAGATCTACGTCCCTGGATAGCACCTTGGAAACTTTATCAGATTCCGGAAATCTGATAACAACAATACGGGGAGTCATGATATCCTCAACCCGCAGCGAGTTAAATCGGATCAGGTTTTTAAAAATATTGGACTCTTCCTCTTCAAAAATACCCTCCTGATAGCCCAGTTCAGCCATTGCGCTGATCTCTTCACGGCTGATAATCGCATCGCTCTTATTGCCGGCGATAATATATGTGAGGCCTTTTGATAGCAATACGAAAGGGTAGGTAATCGTGATTAACGGGCCTGTTACCCATCCGGTAAATCCAGCCAGATTTTTCCAGTATGTTGCACCGATTGTTTTTGGGATAATTTCAGAGAATACCAGGATAAGCAGGGTAAGAATAACAGATGTAATGGTTACATAGGCGTTGCCAAACACAATTTGTGCCTGTGCACCCACTCCTGCAGCGCCAATGGTATGTGCAATAGTGTTGAGGCTTAAAATAGCCGCTAACGGCTGATCTATATTGGCTTTAAGTTTCTGCAGTTTTCCGGCAGACTTGTGATTTTGTTGATCCAGGAGCTGGATATAGGAGGGAGTAATGGAAAGAAGGGCTGCCTCCAGAATTGAACACAAAAAAGAGACGCCGATGGCCAATGCCAAATAAAGAATCAATAATGTCATGGGGCTAAAGTCGAAAACTGATCAGTCAAATGAAAATAATGGCTTAATATATGAACTATACCTGTAGATGATGTGAAAGAATTGATGAATTTTGTCAATGCAAATAATTCAGTCAGCTTTAAGCGCCTGCATGACGGTCGACTTGTAGGTCCTGCTTACAGGAAGTTCTGAACCATTCACCAGAACGAATGTAGACGTAAAACGATCAATGTGGTGCTGATTTACTATAAAGGACCGGTGGGTTCGGATAAAATAAGATGGAAGTGACTCCTCAAAGTCGGAAATGTTCTCCCGTGTGGTTACAACCCGTTCAGTAGTGTGAATCTTTACATAATCACCCAGGCTTTCCAGATACTGAATTTGATCAAGAATGAGCTGTTCGGTCTGCCGGTTGGAGCGTACAGAGATCATGTCCGTTTCAAGGTCTGCGACATCATCTTCAAGCTCTTGAATTTTAACATTCCTCGCCAGTACCTGTTGATACATGATGACAAATGAATTGAGAAACACCAGCAAGTAAATGACCGTGAACAGAACAAAGATATTGTTCATCATCGGGTTCATTTCACCGTAGTTGTAATTTGCCAGTACAATGAAAGAGATCGTCACAACCATCATCTGCAGAAGCAGTGAAAGTACGATCGTATAAATCGTATAGAGAATAAAGCGTTTATATCGCTTTTTTAGCAGATATTCCCTAACCAGATAGTAATTGAACACGTAGGATGTTGCGATCGCGACCGGAAGCAAAAACGATACAAAAAAGAAGGCATCACTGTAATTTTGAAATGTACTTCCAAAACCAAGTGTCAGAATTGCACCGGATAGGGTCCAGAATAGTATGTGATATGTTGCGGGCATCATTGGGTCATAAAATCGTACAGAATGAACAAAAAATCAGATATTTGCGGTGAATAACAGGCTAAACACCCGATTCTGCATTGCCCGCTTCCATGGAAACAAGGTAAGTTTTAAGGAATCTTTAACCATAATGATACACACATGATACATCTATTCAACGCGGGCGGACCTTTTTTTATGGGTCTCCTTACTTTAATCTTTTTAATAGCAGTCATAATGATCATTTTTTCATTTATTCAAAGAAAAAATGGTGGTAACCAAAAAGCCGAAAATCTCATCCGGCTTGCGAAAGATACAGGGCTTCTGGCACTTGTTACCGGTGCATTTGCTCAGTTCTTGGGGCTTTATGAAGCATTTTCTGCCATTGAACAGATGGGAACTGTTTCGCAGGCCATGCTTATTGGAGGGTTAAAAGTCTCTTCAATCACAACCCTGTATGGTATGCTCATTTTTATTCTCACATACTTGTTGACTATAGGGGTAAAATTATTACCGAAATAGTTCGTAATGATTTAAGATGATTCTCCTTTCAGGCTGAGTAGCAATTAGTTGCATTGCAATATCTGAATCTTATGAAGCCGGAAATATTTAAATCCATGTTGGATTGATGGATGCAAATGGGTCACCGATAGACCCGTATTTTCAGATTCCGGCTTCGACTTTTATTCAGAAAAAGGCTACTCTTTAGGAATGAATCATCTGCGGGCTATTCTGAAATTGATTTCTGTGTTCGGGTATACACTCCTTGCCTATTTCGTATACTACGTGAAATACATGGCTCTGAAAATTGCCGGTAAACCGGTAGATCCCTGGCGTAACAGGCTGCTGAAACACTGGAGCCGTGGAGTTTGTAAAATTCTGAATATCAAGCTGAGTGTAAGGGGAGAGGCTCCAAAACCACCATTTGTCATCGTATCGAACCACGTAAGCTATCTGGATGTGGTTCCTTTATATGGTGTTCTGGATTGCACTTTTATCGCAAAGAAAGAGATCCGTTCCTGGCCGCTGATTGGTTATATGGCTAAAACGCTGGGTGTTATCTTCATTGACAGATCGTTGAGATGTGATGTAGACCGGGTAAATCGAGAGCAAATGGAAAAGCTGAATGAGCACCAGGGAGTACTGATTTTTCCCGAGGGTACTACCTCTGATGGTTCCCAAATCCTTCGTCTGCGTTCACCCTTGCTGCAGACGGCTATCGATGCCAATCTTCCGGTTCATGCGGCCACTCTTTATTATGAAACCGCAATATCCGATCTGC
>JAWVZW010000130.1:0-6099 GCA_033721975.1 Balneolaceae bacterium | reverse complement strand
GGTGTGCCCCATTGTAACCTGCACCGGTAGCCACGTTTTCAATGGATCCATAGGTTTTCTCGCGGCCATACCGGATAATGGTCTGCGTATTTGGCTCATGCTGCATCCTGTATCCGATTGAAAGCTGTACGTTATTCTTATCGGCCGCTTCCATAATGGACAAACACTCTTCCTCATTCATGGCCATAGGCTTTTCGCACCAAACATGTTTTCCCGCTTCGGCCCCGATTATGGAGTATTTCGCATGAAGCGCCGGAGGGGTTACCACATAGATGATATCGATATCATCATTATTGGCTACTTCGTGCATGGTTTCATACGAATAGACATTTTGGTCCGGTATACCATAGCGCTCCTGCCATATTGGTATTTTTTCAGGTGACCCGGTCACAATTCCTCGCAATTTACAATGCTCGGTTTGCTGAAGCCCGGGAGCCAGTCTTCCAGTTGCATATCCTCCCAGGCCTACCAAAGCCACACCTAGAACCTCTTTTTTCCGGGGGAGCAGAAGGGAGGGAAATCCCATTGCCGCCACAGACAATGCTGTCCCGGCTTGTTTTAAAAAACGTCTTCTATTCATTGCGTGAGGATTTTGGATTGCTGAAAATTTTCCAGGTAAGATTCTTTCTTTTTCAAAAAACAAAAAAGGGCATTCTTTTCCGAATAGGAGCAGCTGAACTATTTCTGTAAGGAATCCTGGATTCCTGGTTCATACAATCAGGAACACAAAACATTGATTAAATAAGAGAGAATGAAGAAACTACACACCCCCGTTTCCATCCACTTCCTGTTTGGAACCCGTGACAGCAAGCCACTGATTGAACAGCCTATGCAGAACCGCCTATGGAGTTACATGGGAGGAATTTGTAGACAGATGAAAATTGAGGTACACGAAATCGGAGGAGTCAGCAATCATGCACATCTCCTGTTATCGCTGCCGCCGCATATTTCAGTAAGCACTGCCATGCAAAATGTGAAAAGCATCTCCTCCCGATGGATGAACAAAACCTTTTATACCCGGGAGCGGAATTTCAGGTGGCAGACCGGTTACCTCGCACATACAATCCACGCGTCAGAGATTGCACTATATAAGTCATACATCCGGAATCAGCATCAGCTTCATCAGAAAACCCCGTTTGAGGCAGAGTTCAAAAGGCTTGAAGAGGTTATCCGGGCTTCCGGAAAGAGCAGTCGCACCCAAAAGCCGGAACAGGTACCTGAACCGGCATGACAGGTTTTGTTTAATCAGGATGTCAATCGGTTAATCATTCATCCTGCCAGATCATCACGCTGCGAATGCCTTCCGAGTCAAGGGATGCACGAAACATTCCCGTTGTGTTCATCTGCATGGAGATGTTGCCCAGGCTGTCCACACCAATAAAGCCTGCATCACCCGGATTGAGGCGCTCGGTAAGTACAAAGTTCATCGCGTCCTGCAGCGAAGCATCGTTAAATTCCATATAGTTGGCAATCGTATTTGCAGAAACATTGCGCATAATCTGTTCACCCCAGCCGGTTGCAGATACGGCAGCCACGTGATTGGCGAATGTACCCGAACCGATAATCGGAACATCTCCCACTCTTCCAAATTGCTTATTGGTCATGCCTCCCGTGGACGTTGCAGCTGCCAGACGTCCTTCACTGTCGAGTGCAACAGCTCCAACGGTTCCAAACTTGGAATCTTCGATCCACTGCTCCATGGTCTCAAATTTTTCCGGAATCACATTCGATTGTTCCTGTGACCGCTGCCACTGCTCGTAGCGGTTCTGCGTATGGAAATGATCGTTGTCTACCCTTTCGACTGAAGTCTGATCGGCGTACTCTTCCGCTCCCTCGCCGGAGAAGAAGATATGGCGTGACTCTTCCATAACGATCCTGGCCAGGCTGATTGGATTTTTTACGGTTGTAACTCCTGTAATGGCTCCTGCCTCCAATGTGCTGCCATCCATGATTGCAGCATCCAGCTCATGACGGCCTTCGGAAGTAAAAACTGCACCGCGTCCGGCATTGAACAGTGGATTATTTTCAAGCGTCATGACAACATTCTCCACGGCATCCAGTGCAGATCCCCCGTCACGAAGCACCAGCTCACCCACCCGAAGAGCTTCTTCCAGACCTTCGTAATATCGCTGTTTAACGGAATCGGGGAGATCCTGCGAAATGGTCCCAGCACCTCCGTGCAATGCAATAGCCCACTCTTTTTGTACAGGCTGTGTGTCGCTCTGCTGGCAGGATGAGATTACGGCAATCAGCAGGATTAACAGAGTTGAATAGATCAGAGAACGGTTCATATGCTCTTTTTTGAATTAATAATTTGGTTAATCAGACGGCTGTAAATGTACATAAAAAAACCCGGCCTGTGGACTGACCGGGTTTAAATCATGTAAACTTTAAGAATTTATTCCGTTTCGTTTCCCTGTTTCTTCTTGGGTCTGAACGACTCCAGGAAGTCCATAGGTAGAGGCAGGAATGCAAAGGTCGCATTCTCCTCGCTGATTTCGTTCATGGTCTGCAGGAAGCGAAGCTGAAGTGCCGTAGGAGTTTTCTCAATCATGGCACCGGCTTCAACCAGTTTCGTGGCGGCCTCAAACTCACCCTGCGCATTAATAATCTTCGCCCTTCTGTCGCGCTCGCTTTCAGCCTGACGCGCCATGGCTCTTTTCATACTCTCCGGCAGAATCACATCCTTCACTTCAACAGAAACGACCTTTATTCCCCACGGATCCGTTTGCCGATCGATAATATTCTGAACCTGTTTGTTGATTTTATCGCGTTCCGCAAGAAGCTCATCCAGTTCCACCTGTCCCAGCACGCTTCGAAGCGTGGTCTGAGCCAGCATGGATGTTGCGGCAATATATCGCTCAACCTGAATGACCGCTTTTTCGGCATCCACAACACGGAAAAAGGTAATGGCATCCACATTTACCGTGACGTTGTCCTTCGTAATCACTTCCTGGCGTTCAACGTTGATGGTAAGAACCCTGAGATCCACCCTCTCCACTTTATCAATAAACGGGATCAGGACGATAAGCCCTGGGCCCTTGGTGCTTTGAAATTTACCCAAACGAAAGACCACACCGCGTTCATATTCGCGCATGATCTTGAACATTTGAGGCAAGAGAACGGATGCAAAAATGATTACCGTGATGACCCAAACAAGTAGATTTGTTAATTGCCCAGCATCTTCCATATTGAAAGCTCCTTTACTTTAATCGTTCATAACTGTCATTCCGGTATTTCCGGAAGAAACATTTGCTGTATCCGAACAATCAGCCACCCTCTTGTCCGGAATCTTCATTGATATTTTCATTTTCTGATACCGCCTTTACAACCACTTTCAGGCCGTCATACTTTACAATTTTACAGGTATCCCCCTCATTCAGGGTATCGTCACTCACGGCTGTCCAGTATTCACCATCAAAAAAGACGCGTCCCTCCTGGCCCGGGAGAATCGGGTCGGTAACTTCGGCTGTTTTTCCGATGGTTGATTCAATACCGGTGCGGGCGGGATTAAACAGCGACTTGATGCCATAGGTAACAATCCACCCGAAAAAGGCGGCGGTAAGCAGCGTAGCCGGTATGAGCCAATACATAGAAATCTGAATTTCTTCGGGCAAATCCTGAAACAGCATCAGGGCACCTAAAAAGAAAGCTACGGCACCTCCGGTAATCAGCAGTCCGAAAGCCGGGGTGAACGCTTCAGCGACAAATAGTATGATTGCCAGCCCGATCAGCAGAAACCCTGCCAGGTTGATCGGCATGGCTGCAACCCCGTACAGCAAAAGAATCAGTGCAATCACACCGGCAACTCCGGGTACGATTGCACCTGGGTTGGTCACTTCTCCAATAATTCCATAAATCGCCACCAATGTCAAGATGAGCATCACTTCGGGCCGCAGCAAAAAGCTGAAGAATATTTCAGCAAGATTTCGCGGAATCCGTTTTTGCTCTGCATCCCTTGTATTCAGGATGTTTCCCTCGATCTCCATACCATCAATCTGTCTGAGAAGATCATTCATATCCTCCGCAATCAGATCAACAACATTGATTTCGAGTGCTTCGGTTGATGTGATTGAAGCCCCATCGCGGACCGCGGATTTTGCCCATTCTGTATTCCGATCACGCTGCTCAGCGATCGATTCAATGTAGCTTTCGGAGTAGTTGAAAATTTTTGTCTGAGCCACCGTATCCATCTCACCTCCGCCCATCGATACCGGTGATGCCGCCCCGATATTGGTCCCCGGAGCCATTGCTGCCACATGGGCTGCAAGCGTGATAAACGTTCCTGCACTTCCGGCATTGGCGCCTTGCGGTGAAACATAGACCACGATCGGATGTTCTGATCCCAGCATTTCCTGTACGATATCCTGCGTCGAATCAAGAAGACCACCGGGCGTGTCCAGTTCGATAATCAGTGCCTCATCTCCCTCTTCGACAGAGCGGTTTAAACCTCTTCGAATATACTGGGTGGCTGTGGGACCAATGATTCCGTCAACACGGATAATGCTTACCGAAGTCTGCTGATCCTGCAACGGGGTTCTTTCACCGGATACCGTGAGGGAGTCGTCCTGCAAAATAAATGCAGACCCTGTAATGAATAATATGAAGGCTGTGATCAGATTTTTACCCATGGTATCCTGGAAAATTAGTTTTCGCGCAAATTGGTTCCAAGAAATACTCCTGCTTTATCAATATAGCAATTCTTTCAGGAGAGGGATTCATAAACAGACAGGTGTCTGATGTGGAGGGGAGAGATTTTGAGCATCCCTGGTTTGTCAGACTCCTTTAGCCTGACAAACTACTCGATAGGTATGCTCATCACTTCAGTTTACTTACTGCTTACTGTGTTTACTTCTTCTTCTTTTTACCTTTCTTGAGCTTTTTGTCGACAGAGCTTTTTGCCTTTTCAAGCTCCTCCGGTTTTTTAGCAGCTATCTGCTTATTGATTACCAGCTGCTGCACTACGGAAAGGACATTGTAAACCAGATAATAGAGACTGAGCCCGGCGGCAAAATTGTTAAAGATAAAGAGCAGCATGAATGGCATAATGTAGGTAAATGCCTTCATATTCGGTCCGCCGCTGGGAGCTCCGCCCCCGCTCATACCTCCGCTAACTTTGGTCTGCAGAAACATGGCAGCCGACATCAGAAGTACGAACCCTGCCAGCTGGTCACCCAAAAAGGGTATGCTGAATGGTAGTGATAAAATATAATCCGGTGCCGACAGATCGCTTGCCCACAGAAATGATTCCTGTCTCATCAGCATGGAGTTCCTGAAAAAGAAAAACATGGTGATCAAAATTGGAAACTGGAGCAGCATAGGCAGACAACCCCCAAGGGGATTGACTTTCGCTTTTTTGTAGAGAGCGATCGTCTCTTTCTGCTGTTTCTGCGGATCATCCTTGTACTTCTCCTGAATCTCTTTCATCTGTGGCTGCAGTTCCCGCATAGCAGCCATGCTCTTAAAGCTCTTTTGAGTAAGCGGGAACAGGATGAGCTTGATCATCACACCAAAGATGATAATCAGGATTCCATAGTTTGAGATAAAAGTGCTACCAAATGCAAAGAATGGAATGATCACATACCGCACAAGCGGGTCGGCAAACCATCGGATCAGAGCATAACCAATCTCAACCACATCATAGGCGTGCTCATGAAATTCTTTCAGATCATAATATTTCAGCGGACCGTTATAGAGCTCGTACGACAGCGTCGGTGTTCCGCTTACGCTGGACTGCACCCTGGACTGATAATAATGCATAGTGCCGGGCTGACCCGGTTCTCCGGTCACTTCTCCAATCATAACAGATGCGTTGGAGTTTGTAACCGGCTTGATATATTGACCAAAAAATCGTGTACGGGTAGATACCCACTCAATCGTACCGTTTATCGTCTGCTCGTTTCTTCCTGCAGATTCAAGCTGAAATTTTTCGAGCACGCCGCCTGCATACGTATATGCTGCGGTACTCATTTTATCCTGTACCAGGTCTCTCTCTGTATAATTGAGGGCTGATTTCCACCCAAAATCCACAATGGTGCCGCTGATCAGCGGGCTCATATTTTCGAACGTGATGTCCAGATCGTAGATATATGAATCACC
>JAWVZW010000129.1:0-6109 GCA_033721975.1 Balneolaceae bacterium | reverse complement strand
CTGGGCCTTGCAACGGATACCCAGCGCAATGCCTACATTTTGAGAGCCGGTGAGACTGAGGCTCCGGAAGGGCTTAGAGATGCACTGGCCACGGCCAACCGGCTACAGGATATCCTTACAGGTGAATTCAGGACAGGCCGAACCGGGAATGAAATACTAAGGTCCGCCCTGGAAAAAGCGGAAAGTGAGCAGATCAACGCAACCATCTACACACACCCAATAGGGTATCATGGTCACGGTTCCGGGCCAACCATCGGTCTGTGGGATCAGCAGGGCGGAGTTCCCGGCAAGGGGGACTATCCGCTCTATCCGAATACGGCCCACTCCATAGAGCTGAATGCGGAGGTGTATGTTCCTGAGTGGAACCGGAATGTGAGAATCCTGTTAGAGGAGGATGCAATATTTGACGGAGATTCTATCCGGTATACAGACGGAAGAATGGAAGAGTTCTACCTGATTCCCAGGCAGCAATGAAATGACTCAGGATGTTAGAGCCGGAGATCATGAGGATGGATATTTCTGTCTCATCCAGTTTACTGATTCCTGAATGAGCTCTTTCAGAACGGATTCGTCAATATCATCTAATTGTTTTACGTATAGACAAGATTTGCCGGTTTTATATTTCCCAAGCTTTTTCATCAGCTCGGGAAAGTGATCAAAGCCGGCCATGATATAAATGGAAAAACTGTTTTTACGCGGTGAAAATCCTGTAAGAAAATAATCACCCTCTCGTCCGCTGTTATAAGTATAGTGATAGCTGCCAAATCCAATAATGCTGCTGCCCCAAACGACCGGATCCTCACGGGTTATGGTTCCCATTATTTTAAGCAACCTTTTTGCATCCTCACGTTTTACATCATTATCAATCGCCCGGATAAGTGATTCAGCCGAAGTTGGAGTGGGTACCGTTTTGTTTTTGCTGGACATTATTTCAGTTTTTATGCCTGACAGGATGGACGTCTTTATTCCAATACTGGGAAATATTGAACGATGAGGAAATTTCCTCAATTCATTCAGTAAGGGAATAATCATTCCGGTATCTTATATAATAAGTACAAGCAAATAAATCGACAGATTAATCAATAAAGTGGATATGGGTATCGATAGAGCCAAGACGATCTTAAATGAAACTTTCGGGTATGATGAATTCCGGCCGCTGCAGCAGGATGTCATCTCAAATGTTCTGAAAGGCAAAGATACGCTGGTTATCATGCCAACCGGCGGCGGCAAATCTCTCTGTTACCAGATACCCGCCCTGATATTTGAAGGGCTGACGATTGTGATCTCTCCTCTCATCTCACTCATGAAAGACCAGGTGGAGCAGCTGGACGAGTTCGGGGTTCCTGCCGTTTATCTCAACAGCACCTTAACGGATGAAGAGTACAGATACAACGTGTCAAAACTCCGTGCAGGCGATGTGGATCTGCTCTATCTCGCTCCGGAGACGCTGATGATGGAAAGTACGCGGAATCTGTTGAGTGATCTGAAGGTTGACTGTTTTACCATTGATGAAGCACACTGTATTTCTGAGTGGGGTCATGATTTCAGGCCGGAATACCGGCAGCTGGCTGACGTCAGAAAAGATTTTCCGGATGCGGTATGCCTGGCGCTGACGGCAACGGCCACTCCCAGGGTCCGTGAGGATATCCAGCAAATTCTGGAGATGAAAGATTCGGCAGTATTTGTTGCAAGCTTCAACAGGAAAAACCTTCTTTTAAGAGTAGTGGACAAAGATGATCCGCTGGATCAAATTCTTGATTTCCTGTATACCCGCCAGAAGCAGTCCGGGATTATATATTGTTTTTCCAGAAGACAGGTTGATGAACTTTATCTGGACCTAAAAGCAGAGGGGCACTCAGTAAAACCATACCATGCAGGCCTGTCAGAAAAGGAGCGTACACGAAACCAGGAAGCTTTTATACGTGATGATATCCGGATTATCGTAGCAACGATAGCGTTTGGTATGGGTATCAATAAACCCGATGTTCGGTTCGTGATACACCACGACATGCCGCAAAATATCGAATCGTACTACCAGCAGATTGGCCGGGCAGGTCGTGACGGTCTGCAGGCAGACTGCCTTCTTCTATACAGCTATTCCGATAAGCAGAAAATCCAGTATTTCATCAATCAGAAAGAAGGAAATGAAAAGAAGGTTGCGGAAAAACACCTCGATGCTCTGATTCATTTTTTGGAGTACGACAAATGCAGACGGAAGCCACTGCTGAATTATTTCGGGGAGGAGTACAATCAGGAAGAGTGCGGGATGTGCGATAATTGCCTCAGACAGAAAGACGATCTGCAGGACTATACTGAAGAGGCTCAGAAATATATCAGCTGCATTGTAAGAACCGATGAGCGATTTGGAGCACATCACATCGCAGACGTACTGAGAGGGTCAAAAGCCAAAAAGGTGCTGGAGCAGGGACATGACGAGCTTTCAACGTATGGTATTGGAAAGGACTGGAGTAAAAACCAATGGATACAGCTTTCAAGGCTGCTGATTCGCCGGGGATTCCTGGAAAAAGATCCCGATCATGGCAGTCTTAAATTGACCGGTGAAGCCAAAGCTGTTCTGGACGGAAACGAACGGGTTCAGGGTGTTCTTGACCGAACACAAACCGGTAAGGAAGGAATCAGCCGGCCCAAGACCACCAGCGAAGTTGAAAACAAATACGATGAGCATCTGTTTGAACAGCTCAGAGTGAAGCGAAAAGAGCTGGCTGATGAGCAGGATATTCCGCCTTACACCATCTTTCCGGATACGACCCTGATGGAGATGTCCTACTATTTTCCCCAGGATGAGGAGAAACTGATTGGAATCTATGGAGTGGGGTCTACTAAGCTTAAAAAATACGGGTCTGTATTTTTAGATATCATCAGGGAATATTGTGAGGAAAATGATATTCAGATGCGTGAAGAAGCCATTGAAAAGAAAGTGGCAAAGACGGCCTCTAAACAGAAGCATGAACTGGTCGGTGAAGAGTATTCATCCGGAAAGTCGATTGATCATCTTGCCGAACAATTTGGTGTAAAATCGGTTACGATCTTGTCAAATCTGAAGAAATATCTGGATGAGGGGAATAAAATTGATCCGCAGGGCATACTGGAGGCATCAGAACTTTCACAGAGGAAAATTGATGAAGTGTATAAATCCATGAAAAAAGTAGGGCCTGAGATGCTGAAGCCGGTGTACGAAGATCTGAACAAGGAGGTGGATTACAACGAACTTAGAATTCTGCAGCTGGCCTATATGGCTGAAAATCAGACGGCATGATGCAAAACCACTCCGTGATATCGGAATTTATCAGTTCACTCAAAAAAACACCCAAAGGCCTCTTTAATCCCTGGTATCACCAAGACAAAAAACATGACCGGTCACCTGATGCGCCGCAAATCAGAAAAAAACAGCTGGAGCAATATCTTCTGGAGAGGCAGGGCCGTGCCAAATATCTGCTGATCGCAGAAGCATTGGGTTATCAGGGAGGGCACTTTACCGGGATTGCCATGACATCCGAAAGAATTCTTTTGGGCCATCAGGAGCCAGCCTACGGCATAAAAGCAGAACATGTTTTTGAGAAAATAGAGCCCCGTCGCACGAGCAAAAAGGAGGTGAATAAACTGGGGATGAGTGAACCAACAGCCACAATTGTGTGGGGTTCACTTATAAAACTTCAGATCAATCCTTATGATGTGGTACTGTGGAATGCGGTTCCCTGGCATCCGTATAAGAGCGATGAAGGGTTTCTTACCAATCGAACACCGCTCACGGATGAAATGGATGCGGGTTTAAATCATCTTGAATCGTTTATAGCACTGTTTCCCGGGGCAAAACTGATTGCGGTCGGGCGGAAATGCGAAGAGAGCCTGACAAACCTGGGGCTGCCTCACCTGGGCGTCCGTCACCCTGCAAACGGAGGAGCACCTAAATTTCGTAAGCAGTTCGCTGAAATCCACTCTGAGACGACCGGCCGTAAACTTTTTTAACAGTTTCGGGCGTGTAGAGTATATATTCAATCATTATCTTCAATCGAAACAAACGTGATCCATGAGAATAAAGATTTTCATAAGTATAATTGGCCTCTTTCTGATTTCTGGGTGTGCAGCCCTGAGTGAATTTTCTGATGCAAGCAAGCCGGACGTAGAATTCAGGGAGATGAACATCAGCAATATTACCTTTGATGATGTTACTCTGCTTTTTGACTTTAATGTCAATAATCCAAATCGGTTTGCTATCAGCGCAGCAGGATATGAGTATGATTTTCAGATCAATGATAGATCGTTCGTCAGCGGTACAAGAAACGAGGATATCAGAATTGAGCAGAACTCGACAGGTGTTTTCCAGGTTCCGGTAACTCTCCGATATGAGGATGTTTATCAAACATTCAGATCCTTATCTCAGCAGGATCAGATTGCCTATGGGCTTTCCACGGAGGTCAACTTTGATCTGCCCGTGCTCGGAATGCAATCGATTCCTGTAAGTACTTCCGGAGAAATACCCGTGCCAAAACCACCGAGAATTGAGTTTGGTGATTTCAATGTCACCAGGGTATCCCTTTCCGGTGCAGATGCAGAAGTCACGTTCAGGGTTGATAATCCCAATACTTTTGCACTGTCACTTTTAAGCGCCTCCTACAACCTCAGGGTGAATGGAAGGGAGTGGCTGGATACGGTATTAAATGAATCCATTCGGGTAGAGAGCGGACAAAGCAGGGAAGTTCGCGTGCCCATACGGCTCAATTCAGCACAGCTTGGATCTGCTCTCATGGACCTGATGGGGGGTAATACCACGTTCGACTATGAGCTATCCGGAACCGCAACGGTTTCCGCTGATCTGGAAGGCTTTCCCGCGTCACAGAATATTCCTTTTGACCTGAATGGAACGTATACCGTTGAGTAATTCTTAGAAGGGTATGCGAGAGATGTTTTCATGCAGGTTGTACATCATTCAGTTAACTCTAAATCAAATATGAAAAATATGGCACATACAACTTTGAAATCACTGTATGTATTGCTGATCGCCGCGATGCTGATTCCGTTAACAGGTTGTGCCGAGGCAATGCAGTCCGAACAAAACGGAACTGAGGAAACGGAGCCGTTGGTATGGGAGGATGAGTCCTTTTACTTCCCGTTTCCTGAGTCAGATGGCGAACCTATTGAATCGGAAGAACTGACATTCTACGTTCAGACAGTTGCTGAAGATCTGGGTGTGCCGTGGGGAATGGCATTTCTTCCGGATGGCCATGTACTGGTATCCCAGCGGGATGGTATTCTGAACTTGATCAGGGAAGGTGAAGTTCTGGAAACTCCTGTAGCCAATGTTCCTGAAGTCTGGGCCAGAGGCCAGGGCGGTCTGCTGGATATGACCCTGCATCCCGATTATGAAGAGAACGGGTGGATTTATATCAGCTATTCCAAGCCTGGGGACGGTGGTGCGAATACTGCCGTGATCAGAGCCCGTTTAAATACTGAAACCCCTGCACTCGAGGATATTGAGGAGCTTTATGTAGGTACGCCTTTCTCCGGAAGAGGTCAACACTTTGGCGGCAGAATTGCATTTGATCCTGAGGGATATCTTTACTTTTCAATTGGTGACCGCGGAGAAATGAATACCGCTCAGGATCTCACAAAATCCAACGGAAGCGTAATCCGGCTGAATGATGACGGAAGTATTCCTGAGGATAACCCCTTTGTTGGCCAGGAAGGTCTCGATGAGATCTATACCTATGGTTTGCGCAATATCCAAGGTATGGACGTGCACCCGACTACCGGGGAAATCTGGACCAATGAACATGGTCCCCGAGGCGGTGATGAGATTAACGTACATCGTGCAGGCAACAACTATGGATGGCCTGAAATTACCTATGGTATTAATTACGACGGATCGATTATCACAGAAGAAACAGAGCGTGAAGGAATGGAGCAGCCTGTAACCTACTGGGATCCTTCCATAGCACCCTCAGGAATGACGTTTGTTACCAGCGACCGCTATCCGGGCTGGCAGGGTGACATCCTGAATGGCGCTCTTGCTTTTCAGCTAATCTCCAGAGTTGAAATAGACGGCGATGAATTTCAGAGCGAGGAGAGGATCCTGGAGGGTATCGGCCGG
>JAWVZW010000128.1:0-6188 GCA_033721975.1 Balneolaceae bacterium | reverse complement strand
GGCGGTATCGGTACCGGTAAAACGACTCTTTGTGAAGAATGTGAAAAAATGGGTGCCAGGGTTGTCTATGCCGATGAGCTGGCAAAAAAGCTGATGGTTTCAGATCCTGACATCAGAACCCGGCTTCGGCAAACATTTGGCCCCGAGACCTTTCATAACGATGGTTCGCTCAATAAAAAACACCTCATTCATGAAGCCTTTGCCAAAAACAGGGTCCATGAACTGAATGAAATAGTTCATCCGGCTGTAGCCAGGAAATTTCGTCAAATCAGCAATGAGGCGGAGAAAAAGGGTGAAGAGATGGTTGTAGAAGAGGCTGCCCTGCTGTTGAACAATGGAAGACCGGATGGTTTTGATGTGATTGTAATGGTTACTCTTCCAAGAGAGGAGCAGATCAGGCGCGTTGCGGAAAGAGATTCTTCACCGGAACAGGACATCATATCGAGGATGGAAAAGCAGCCTGATTTCAACGAATTAAAGCCGCTGGCCGATATTATTGTAGAAAATAGAGGTACGGAAAAAGAGTTTCGCCAACACGCCCGTCAACTCTATAAGGATATTTTAAAGGAATACAACCGATCTTGATTGTATATTAAATCAAATTGATCAAAGACTGGATAGATAGCCTGCAATCGTCTACCAAACATTAAAAAGGTTGTCAGGCAAGAAGATACCGGGCTAAGAGCCCGGTGGGCTATTGATAAAAAGAGAAAAGAAAAGGGATACCGATGGAAATCAAAGCGAAGAAACTGGTTACCCTGGATGAGTATATCATTCAGGCTCAGAATAAATTTCCCGGCGCTACGGGTGAACTTTCACAACTGCTTAGGGACATAGGACTAGCTGCAAAAATTATCTCAAAAGAGGTAAACAAGGCAGGCATTACCAATCTGCTGGGTGTTCACGGATCTGAAAATGTTCACGGCGAATCGGTAAAGAAACTGGATATTTTTGCCGACGAGCAGCTCATTTCAGCTTTGGATCGGTCCCTGATTACCTGTATGGTGATATCTGAGGAAAATGACGGTATCGTGCGACTGAACAGCCAAGGAGGTAAATACATCGTGTATCTTGATCCGCTGGACGGCTCATCCAATATCGATGTAAATGTTTCTGTCGGAAGCATTTTTTCTATTTATATGCGGCGACCCCGATTTGACAAGAATCTCGTGGAAGAGGATTCCCTGCAGCCCGGCAGCAGACAGGTTGCAGCAGGATACGTACTCTACGGATCCAGCACGATCCTGGCATATACCACCGGACTCGGAGTCAGTTGTTTCACTCTTGATCCGAGCATTGGTGAATTTATTCTCTCCGATGATCAGTTTAAAATTCCTGAAAAGGGAACCATTTACAGCATCAACGAAGGGAGCTACAATTCCTGGTCAACCGGTCTGAAAAAATACATCAAATACTGCCAGGAGGAAGATCCGGAAACGGGCAGACCCTATTCGGCAAGATATATCGGATCCATGGTCGCTGATATCCATCGTACACTGCTGAAAGGGGGAATTTTCATCTACCCGTCCAGTAACCGCTATCCGAACGGGAAACTGCGCCTGATGTATGAATGCAATCCGCTGAGCTTTATCATCGAGCAGGCGGGAGGCAAAGCAATCGATGGCCAAAGGCGCATTATGGATATCCAGCCGGAAGCCATTCACCAGCGTGTTCCGATTTACATCGGTTCGCCACAAAATGTTGATACGGCCCGATCCTTCCTGGAAAAGTATGAGGAAGCGGCGGTGAGCTGATCCGTCTCATTCTGCATGGTTCGGTTCGGGTCAGACACCCGATATTCTCACGTTCATGCCTTCCATGATATCGTGGCGCTGCGTATAACCGGCATTTACTTCAATGGTGTACATGGCAGGTCCGTCGGAAAGAATATTATCCATAGAGTAGGGTGAAGTCTGCCGATGTATGCGGATAATCTCCATATCTGCATTTACGAACAAAATATCCAGGGAGAGAGGAGTGTTGGCCATCCAGAAACTTCGGGGCTGTTCATTTTCAAAAATAAAGAGCATTCCTGAGTCGGCTGGTAGTTCATATACATTCATAAGGCCCTGGCTTCTGCTCTCATCATCATCCGCAACGGCAACCTGAATAGTGGATACCGTATTTCCGTCACGATCCAGAAAATCTACAGAAGCACTGTAGTTGAGTTCCCTGCCGGGCTCCTGCTCTCCGGTTTCTGATTGATTATTGCTTCCATCACCGGAACTGCACCCGGCAGCAAAAAATAGCAGAATCAAAAGGGAATAAGGGGCAAACTTTAAGAATGAATGTGACATCGCAGCGGGCAATTTTTAATTGAAGATACTTAAAGATTCGCAAGAGATGAACCGTAGATCGGTCATTACCGGTACATAGTAACATTCAGCAGATGATCGTACTGATGACCGTGAGTCCTTTGCATGAACCCTGCAGGAGGGCGTGAAAGTTGTTATTTTCCCTGTTATAAAGTATCTTATAAATCTTAAGTGAGCGCCGGGAGGCCCTCGCTTTTTTTTGTACTTATTCACCGGCGTCTGATGTCTGATAAGCTGATAAAGCGACTTAAAGAAATTGCGGAACCTATTGTAGAACAAGAAGATATGTTTCTTGTTGATATTGAGGTCAAACCGGCCTCAACTACGGAGGTCTGGGTTTTGGTCGACTCTGAAGATGACGGAGTGAATCTGGATACGTGCTCAAGAATCAGTCGCGAGCTGGGTTTTCTCCTAGAAGAGCAGAATCTGATGAGCGGGGCTTACAGGCTGAATGTCTCGTCCCCGGGGCTTGCAAGGCCGTTGTCTGATACGCGTCAATACAGCAAGAACAGCGGACGTACGGTGAAGGTGAAGTACAATGTGGACGGTGAATATCTGACCGTTGAGGGTGAACTTGCCAATGTGGTTAACGGCGAATCATTCGATGTGATCACTGATGATGAATCACACATAAAAATCGGTTTCTCAGACGTTGTAGAGACCAAGGTTATTCCAAAAATATAATTCAACAAGCCGGGTAACGGGCTTAAACAGGTTAAATCTGATGCAAAACGATATTTCAAAAATGATTATTCAGTCCTTTGCGGAAATTGCAAAGGACAAAGGAATCGACAAGGATCTTCTTCTGTCTATTCTGGAGGATGTCTTTAGAACCATGATTCGCAAGAAATACGAATCGGATGAAGCATTTGAAGTTATTTTGAATGCCGACAGGGGTGAAATACAGATTCTTCACATCCGTGAAGTGGTTCCTGCAGATGAGCTTACCGATCCTGTTACTGAAATTTCGCTGGAAGAAGCCCAAAAGCATGATCCTGACCTGGAACTGTATGATGAATTTGCCCAGGAGATCTCCATTACAGATTTCGGCCGCCGTGCAGTTACCATGGCGCGTCAGCAGCTTGCACAGCGAATCCGCGAGATAGAGAAGGACAATATCTTTGAGGAGTACTCTGATCGCGTGGGAGAGATCGTTTTGGGAGATGTGTACCAGGTACGTTCAAACAAGGATATTCTGGTCAATCACAATGGTGTTGAACTGCTGCTCCCTAAAAGTGAACAGATTTATAAAGATCGATACAGAAAAGGAGATACAATCCGTGCTGTTGTAACCGAAGTGCGGCGAGTGGGCGGAAATCCAACTGTTATCATCTCGAGAACATCCCCGCTGTTTCTGGAGCGCCTTTTTGAAAATGAAATTCCGGAAGTGTTTGACGGGATCATCGAGCTTAAACGAATTGCCAGGGAACCGGGCGACCGCTCAAAAGTTGCGGTTGTGTCGTACGACGAACGCGTGGATCCCGTTGGAGCCTGTGTGGGAATGAAGGGAATCCGTATCCATGCTGTGGTTCGTGAACTGCAGAATGAGAATATTGACGTGATCAATTACAGCCCGGACAAAATTGAGTTTATCAAGCGTGCATTGCAGCCGGCGCAGGTTCTGAAGGTGGAGCTCAGTGAAGACGGCAAGCGAGCAAGTGTGCTTGTACCCGCTGATGAAGTTTCAAAAGCTATCGGTAAAGGTGGCGTTAATATCCGCCTGGCTTCCAAGCTTGTTGACTGCGAAATCGACGTATTCAGGGAGGTTGAAGAGGAGGACGATATTGACCTTGCTGAATTTGAGGTCGACTTTGGAAAAGAAACCATTGAGCTGCTGCACGAAATTGGATGCGACAGTGCCAGGGCCGTACTGGAGCTTGATGAAGATGAAATTGTTCGCCGGACTGAAGGTAAAATTACCAAAGAGGAAGCCGAGCGGATCATTGATATAATTGCATATGAATTTGAGGACGAGGAAGATTGATTGTAACTTTCAGTCATCCCGACCCCGATTGATTTAATTTTTACACGACGTTTACAACTGATTTATGACGGACCGAAAACCGAAAAAGCTCTTTAAGGTTGCATCTGAATTCAATGTGGCCACGCAATCCATTGTGGATACGCTGAGTGAACATGGATTCGATGTTGCCAACCGACCCAACTCCAAGATCACATCCGAAATGTACGATGTGCTGGGAGGGGTATATGGAGATGATAAAGAGAAGAGCCTGGAACATGAACGGGCTCGGGAAGAATATGAAAGCCGTCGAAACCAGATCATGTCGAGCAGAAACGAAAGTGTCACGATTGACAGCTTTCTTGAGCCGATTGATGAGGGTTTGGAGCCCATCGATGAACAGCCGGAAGAGGAGCAGGAAGATCTTCTGGAACCGATAGACGATCAGGAAGAGAGTAAGAATAAGGACGAAGAAACGGCTGAGGAAGAAGAAGCTGAAGAGCCGGCAGAGGAAGAAGAAGTACCTGCATCCGCCAAAAAAGAAGAAGAAGACGAGGAGGAGGACGATTCAGATTCTGATGCAGAGGATGAGTCCGATGAGGACGAAGACGAGGCTGAGGATGACGAGGAGGATGAGTCCGAAGAAGACGAGGATGAAGATGAGGATGAGGACGAGGACGAGGACGATGATGAAGACGAAGATACTAAAGAAGAGCAGGACGAAGAAGATGAAGAGTCTATCATCCGTGGAAGAGCCGGTAAGCTCTCCGGTACTAAAGTGCTTGGCAAGGTAGAATTTTCGAGAGAAACTCGTAAGAAAAGAAAAACCCGCAAGCGCAAGAAAGACCGCCTGGACAGTGATGAAGACAAGAAGTCCAAGAAAAAGCCTTCTTCCGATGAAAAACCTTCCAAGAAGTCCAGGAAGAAGAAAGGCAAGCGTGGTTCTCGCGTAGATGAAGAGGATGTTGAAAAGAAAATGCGCGAAACAATGCAGCGCATGCAGAGCGGTGGTACCGTAGGAAGCAAGCGTCAGAAACGGCGCCGTCAGAGAAAAGAGGAGAGGGAAGAAGAGCTTGCCATGCAGCAGGAGATGGAAGAGCTCGAAAATGAAATTCTGGAAGTAACGGAATTCATCACGGTTAGTGACCTTGCAGATCTCCTGGATGTGAAACCAACGGATGTTATTACAACCTGTATGTCTCTGGGCATGATGGTTTCCATTAATCAGCGCTTGGACGCTTCTACCATTGAGCTGGTTGCTGAAGAATATGACTACGAAGTGAAATTCGTAGACGCCGAAGAAATTATTGAAGACGAAATTGAGCTGGAAGAGGATGACCCCGAAGATCTTGAACCGAGGGCACCGATTATTACCGTTATGGGTCACGTTGACCACGGTAAAACCTCTCTGCTTGACTACATTCGAAAAACCAAGGTTGCAGCCGGTGAGGCCGGAGGTATAACACAGCACGTGGGTGCCTACGAGGTGAAAACCGATTCCGGTAAACCGATTACATTTTTGGATACTCCGGGTCACGAGGCTTTTACCGCTATGCGGAGCCGGGGTGCGCAGGCCACCGATATCGTTATCCTGGTGGTTGCAGCTGATGATGCCGTGATGCCGCAGACCATTGAGGCGATTAATCACGCCAAAGCTGCGGGAGTGTCTATTGTAGTTGCAATCAACAAGATGGATAAGCCGGAAGCCAATCCCGACAAAATTAAGCAACAGCTCTCAGAGCATGGTGTGATTGTTGAGGAATATGGCGGTGAAGCTCAGTCTGCTGAAGTATCAGCCCATACCGGAGAAGGTATAGATGAACTGCTCGACAAAGTACTTATCGAAGCGGAACTGATGGAACTCAAAGCGAATCCCGATCGTCTTGCCAATGGAATCGTGCTTGAATCCAGGG
>JAWVZW010000127.1:0-6232 GCA_033721975.1 Balneolaceae bacterium | reverse complement strand
GGCACAAAGGGCCAGCCGAATTGAAAAGCTGTCTTCATCCAGTCCCTGTCGAATGAACCCTTCAACAGGTCTGCAGTTACCGCCCAAGCGATCATCGTCATCCCCAGCGAACCCACCAGATTTGCAAGAAAAACCGCCTCAATTCCGTAATTCAGTACAAGGATGAGATAGAAGTTCAGAGCCAGGTTGATCAGCACGTTCAGGGTCTTGATTCCCGCAAAGAGCCAGGATCTGCCGGTCAGTCTCAGTTCTGCAAGGGGAACAATGGAGAGCGTATCAAACCACAGAATTCCCAGCATCATCAGGAAAATGCCGGATGTTTCAGGAGTCAGGTTTAAAACCGGAAGAAGCCACGGCATCAAAAGATATAAAACCAGGCATAACAGCGAAGCAAAGATGAGCAGTGCCGTCTGAAGGGTTTTAAAAATATGGGGTGCTCTTTCACGGTTTTCCGCGTACCTCAGGTAGGCCGACTCCATGCCAAACGTAAAGACGACATTCAGGAATGCAATGGAGGCATAGACCAGTCCGATCACACCGTATTGAGCAGTATTGAAAACACCGGTGTGTAGGGGGACCAGCAGATAATTTATAAACCTTGCCAGCACACTGCTGATGCCATAAACCAGTGTATCGGAAAAAAGTTCTTTGAGCTTTTGCAAGGTCTTATTTTCTGTTCAGCAGTTTAATCGCTGCTTCCACACCCAGGAGATAACTATCGGCTCCGAAACCTGTGATGATGCCATCCATTGCTTTTCCGGTAATCGAGTGCTCACGAAACTCCTCACGAGCATGGATGTTGGAAAGATGAACTTCAACCTTGGGGATGCTGAGAAGTTCCAGTGCGTCATGAATGGCAACGGATGAGTGCGTGTACCCTCCCCAATTTGCAATCAGGGCGTCTGCTGAACCGGATCTGGCAGAATGAATAGCATCAACCAGCTCTCCTTCATGGTTACTTTGCAAAAAGTTGAATTCATGATCGGGGAATGTATCCCTGATCATATTTTCAATATCAGCAAGGGTGGTTACCCCGTAAATCGCTTGATCTCTTTCACCAAGCAGATTCAGATTCGGACCATTTAATACCAGACCTTTCAAAGGTTCACCTCCGAGGCAATTGACGCCGCAATTTTCTTCATGTCATCGGATGAAACATCCACTTTATTTCTGAGAGAAACATTCTGGCCTTCATGGTAGATCGGTACCAGGTGAATATGAGCATGCGGCACTTCCAGTCCTTCCACAATGACCCCGGTTCGGATCGGGTCGAGCGCCAGATCGATGGCATGAGCTACCTTTTTTGAAAAGAGGATCGTTTCGGACAAAAGATCATCTTCAAGATCAAAAAGATAGTCTGTCTCTCTCTTTGGCACCACCAATGTATGCCCTTTTGCAATCGGGTTGATATCCAAAAACGCAATATGTGATTTATTTTCAGCTACTTTGTGGCAGGGAATTTCCCCTTCTATAATTTTTGTAAATATGGTTGCCATCTCGTTTCTTTTCTTTAGAAAAACATTTTGTTCTATTAACCTGTTAAATGTACAAACTTAGGTTCAGAAAGCAACTGCTGCATACCGGCCGGAGCTTCACAAAGGCGAGTGACTAGGATTTAAATTTATTACAACTGGCGTTTGATTTTCAGGGGCGTCACTCCTTATCTTGTGAGTCTTGGAATTTTACTGAATCGGTAGCTCAGTTGGTAGAGCAGCGGCCTTTTAAGCCGCGGGTCGTGGGTTCGAGCCCCACCCGATTCACGACTCATATTTTACGAGTTTACATTTTACCACTTTATTGACTCTCTCTTGATTAACCCTTATCGGCTGATACCCGGTAGGGGTTATTTTTTTGATCCTTATCCCGCCTGCCATAGGATCCGGTTTTGCGATATTCATTTTTTGGAGTAATTTTGCTGAAACATCTACAGTACTATAATCTCATGAAAAAAGAGTATTTAAATCCGCTTCGGTGGAACCGTACCGTATTGGTATCTGTCTTCCTGGCTTTTATAACGCTTTGGTTTTTGTTTATCGATACCTATAGCCTGCTCACACGGTTTCAGCTTGAATCCAGGAAACAGGAGCTTATTGAAAAGACCGCCGAATATGAGGTGATGACAGAAGAGCTGAAAGAGAAGATCAATGCCCTGGAAAATAATCCGCATCTGCTCGAAAAAATTGCCCGCGAAGAGTATGGCATGCGCAAGCCCGGTGAAGTCGTTTATCGAATTGAACCTGAAGAATAACAGCTCTTTTCTTCTTTTTCCGAAGGTTTAGTTCAATTTTCATTATTTTCGCTTTTTTAATCTAACCGCTTCATACATGATCTCGATCGGCATCGATTTGGGGGGTACCAATATTAAGGCAGCTCTTGTTCACAGGGATAATGGATTTATTAAAACATCGTCCATCCCCACAGAGGCAGATGAAGGCAAAAAACACGTTTTCGACCGCATTGCCCTGGCTGTTGATACCCTGCTGAAAGGCGAAAAAGTGAAGCCTATCGGTGTGGGAATGGGTCTTCCGGGTATGGTAAGCATGGATAGAAAAACCGTCAAAAGCCCGCCAAATTTACCCGGATGGAAGACCGAAAATGTTTCTGCTGAAGTCGAGGAACGAACGGGCCTGCCCTGCGTAATTGAAAATGACGCCAACCTGGCTGCCCTTGGATCCGCCCGTTTCGGTGTGGGTACAAATCTCGATTACTTTATCATGATCACGCTGGGTACAGGTGTTGGGGGCGGAATCATTATCAACAATAAAATTTATCGCGGTACTACCGGCATGGCGGGCGAATTGGGCCATGTAATTATTGACTATCATGGTCCGTTATCCAACAGTAATACCCGGGGAGGCGTGGAAGCGTATCTGGGTCAGCGGTTTTTGAGCCGTTTTGCCGCAGACCTGATCCGTCAAAACACGGATAATCCCCTGTATCAAAAATTTCATAAAGATTTTGAAAAACTGGAGCCGGTAGATCTCTACAAGGCAGCCAATGAGGATAACAAGCTAGCCCTTGAAATTCTCGAAAAAGCCGGCGAAAAGCTGGGATATGCCATTGTAAACTATGTCCACATTCTGGATATACGAAAGATTGTTGTGAGCGGCGGCGTAGCCAAGGCAGGAAAATTTCTGCTGGAACCGGCATACGAAACGGCGGCCAAATATTTGATGCCCCCTTTCCTGGAGGGTTTCGAAATCATTTATGAATCACTTGGAAACGATGCAGCACTTTTAGGAGCCGCAAGCCTGGCATTCGAAGAGCTGCAGTGATCCCGATAAACTGATCCATGCGGATGTACCCCAAAACATGCAGCCGTGCCGGGCTTATTAAGTCCTGCCTATTGCCTATCGTGCTCTGTATGTTGAGTTCCGTACCGGCTATGGCACAGGGTATTCCCGACTCCCTGCGAACCTCCTCGCAAAGCAGGCCAACAACACAAACCCCTCAAACGAGGGAAGCTGAAAGAGAAGCCGTTCCCGATGCCGTCAGCTTTTCGGCAAGAGACTCACTTACTTTTGATTTCAGGGGTCAGCGGATAGCGTTTCTCTATGGGTCTGCCAATGTGAAGCACACCAGCGGCGAACTGAGCGCCGGCACCATCAAGCTCGACCTGGATCAAAGCCTGGTACAGGCTACCGCTCAGAGCGAGACCGACACTCTCTCTTATCCCGTATTGAGGCAGGACGGGCAGGATCTGCGAAGCAGGCGCATTCTCTTTAACTATGAAACGGAACGGGGGAAGTTCGAGGTAGCCGAAATTTCGGTGCCCGATGGCCATCTAATCGGTACCAAAGTGAAGAACATCTCAAAAAGCGAAGTATTTATCGAAGACGGTATTTACTCCACCTGCCCGCCGGATCACATGTACTACTATATTCAGGCCAAGCGCATGAAAGTGGTCGACGAAGAAGAGGTCTTTTTTACCAATGCACGGCTTTATATTCTGGACATCCCCTACCCGCTTGTATTCCCGTTTGGTTATGTGCCTCCGGGAATTGAATCGAGACAATCGGGACTGCTGGAACCCACCTATGTATTTCAGAACACTTCAACCCGGGGTATCGGCCTGCAAAACCTGGGTTGGTTTCAGTATTTCAATGACTATCTGACCGGACAGATCGCATTTGATGTGTTTACATCCGGAACAATCTTCACCGAATCGCGATGGCAGTACAGAAACGCGGACCGCTACAGCGGGTCTGTATCACTTGGCTATTCCTACGAGAGAGGTCTTGAACCGACTGATCCCAATTTCCAGGAAGTAACCAGCAAGCGTCTTTCCGTAAATCACAATCAGCAGCTGTCCCCCTATGCCAACCTTACGGCCAACATCAATCTGCAGACCGCAAACTATTTTCAGCGGAACTCTTTTGATCTGAATGAACGGGCACAGACAAGCAGTACGTCACGGGTATCATACCGATATAAGCATCCCGAAAATGTGTATACCTTTAGTCTCTCATCCAACCTGAACCAGCAGTTCAACCGGAATTCTACACGATTAAGCGGACCCGACATGCAGTTTTCGCTTCGGCAGATTACGCCCTTTAAATCCGATCAGCCGGGACTGGGTAGCGAGAAATGGTATGAGCGCATCAGCATCAACTATAGAAATCAATTCAGGTCGGACTATAATTTCACTCCTATTGATGCCGACTCAGCTTCGGTGAACTGGCTTGAGGCCCTATTTGACCGCGAACTTTATGAAGAAGCTACCGGAGACGATGATCATATACGGTATGGCTTTCAGCAGTCAGCATCGATGACCATCGGCCAGCTTATTCCCAGCCAGTTCCTGAATGTAAGCTCAAGTATCAGCTATAATGAATACTGGTATCCATCTACCATACGAAAAGAGTTTGATCCGGAGTTGAATCGTCCGGTTACGAGACGTGTAGATGGTTTTGCGGCCGCACGCGACTTTAATACGTCTCTCAACTTCAGCACTACACTGTACGGTATTTCACAGGTGAAGATCGGGAATCTGGAAGGGTTCAGGCATACTTTAAGACCCACTGTGAGCTTCAGTTACCGGCCTGATTTTTCAGATGATCGCTGGGGTTTTTACCGTGAAGTACAGACCGACACTCTGGGCAACACGCAGGAATATTCCATTTTTGAAGGCGCTATTCTGGGCGGTCCCGGTGCAGGGGAAGTCCGTTCGATGACTTTCGATCTGACCAATATCCTAGAAACCAAACAGGTAAAAAGGGATTCCACTGGGGAAGTCAGATCCAACAATCTGAAAATCATTGATAACCTGTCGGCCAGTGCGGGATACAATTTTGCTGCAGACAGCCTGAAACTAAGCCGTCTGAATGTTCGCCTCTCCTCAAGGGTTGTGGATGGCCTTCGGCTTCGGGCATCAGCCAGCTACTCTTTCTATGCAAGGGATGAAAATGGCCGTGAGATCGACACCTATATCTGGAATGCCGGTAATAAATATCTTCAGCCGCTCAATTACAGTTTAAGCTTATCCACTTCCTTTCAGGGAGGAACCAACGGACCCCGGCTAACCACACCCGTTTACCGCTCCTATGATCCGCTCGATCAGGCGTTTTTCAGCCCGATCGATACCCGTTTCAATACACAGCCGGTTCAGGACGCAGACTCTCCGTGGGGTTTCGGGCTGGATTTCAGTTATCGTTGGACCTACCGTTTTAATCAGGATGCACAAAAAAGCGCCATTCTGAATGCAAACAGCATTCGCTTCAGGTTGACGCCCAAATGGCAGGTGAATACGAGTCTTGGGTATGATTTTATTGAAAAAGACCTGACACCTGCTCAATTCAGTCTTACAAGAAACATGATCTGCTGGAACCTCTCTTTTACCTTCAACCCATTCGGAGATTTCCAGTACTATTTCTTCCGTCTCTCACTGAGCAATTCCCAGATTGCAAGCCTGTTCCAGAAATTGCCGGGACTCAACAATCTGGAACGGAGTTCTTCACCTACCGGGCGATCACCCAGAAGATATTAATTCACTCTATTTCTGTTCCCGGTTTTTTAAATACTGGATTATGTACTTACCGAACATATCGAATTCCAAGTTCACACGTTCCCCTTCTGACCTATCTCTGAGATTGGTATGTTCCCATGTGTACGGAATAATGGCTACCGTAAACCGGTTTTCTTCATTTCTGGCAACAGTGAGGCTGATGCCGTCAATGGCTATACTTCCTCTTCCAACCACAAGATCTTTAAACTCTTCCGGATACTCTATTGT
>JAWVZW010000126.1:0-6245 GCA_033721975.1 Balneolaceae bacterium | reverse complement strand
TATCCACGTCCAGTGCGTTAAGTGCTTTGTCGGCAATCTTATCATCAATGGCATCCAAACCATCTACCTGTGCAAAATCTCGTGTTCTGCGAAGAAGTTTATTTACAATTCTGGGTGTGCCCCGGCTTCGTCTGGCAATCTCGTGGGCCCCTCCTTCTGTGATTCCAAATTGAAGGATATGGGCCGTTCGAAGGGCAATTCGCTGAAGCAGTTCCGTGTCGTAATAATCAAGCCTCATATCTATACCAAACCGGGCCCGCAGTGGAGCGGTCAGTAGTCCTTTACGGGTTGTGGCACCCACGAGTGTAAAGTGATTCAGATCAATCTGAACACTTCTGGCATTCGGCCCCGAATCAATCACAATATCGAGCTTGTAATCTTCCATTGCGGAATAGAGATACTCCTCCACAACTGGATTCAGCCTGTGAATTTCATCAATAAAAAGTACATCTCCGTCTTCAAGATTTGTAAGAAGACCGGCCAGATCACCTGGTTTTTCCAGAACGGGTCCCGTAGTTGGCTTGATCTGGACTCCCATTTCGCGGGCTATGATATAGGCAAGTGTCGTTTTCCCCAAGCCTGGCGGGCCCGATAGGATCACGTGATCCAGCGCTTCACCCCGCTTTTTGGCAGCTTGAATAAAAATGCTCAGATTTTGAATCACCTTCTTCTGACCGATAAACTCAGAAAGTGACTCGGGACGGAGACTGTCTTCCAAAAGGGGTTCTTTTTCCTCGGGATTCAACAATGGATTTTGCAAAACTGTCTGTTTTCTGATTTGTTTAAACTATGTTAATACTATAATAGCTATACTTCAATCTGAAATCGTTTCGTGGGGCGAACATCATGACCGATCCGTCATTTTCACCCGATAATCTTCCAATTGACCCCGTCGACAACCTGGCTCGTACCGATGGGAAACAAACAGCTAATGCCAAGAAAAATGAGATTTTGAGCAAGAAGGGTTTGGATACGGATCCATCTCCTAGTGATCTGAACATTTTTGGGGGAGATTATTTTCTTAATTACGAGTTAAGCTGGCTGAAATTTAACTGGCGCGTACTTGCCGAGGCAGAGAATAAGGCAAACCCCCTGCTGGAGCGAATAAAATTCATCGGTATAGTTTGCTCCAATCTGGATGAATTTTTCCAGAAGCGCGTGGGTGGATTGAAGCGACAATATCATGCCGGAGTAACGGAGCTTTCCATTGACGGTCTCACGCCGAAAGAGCAGCTCAATGCTATCCGAAAGGATGTCCGGAAAATGATCAAATCGTATCGCGAATGTTTTTTCGAGGAATTGCTCCCGGCATTAGCCAAAGAGGGAATTGTGATACGCAAGTACGCGGATCTCGATGATGACCTTAAAGATAAAGCGGATGAATATTTTGAAAAACAGCTCTATTCAATCATCACACCGCTTGCCGTTGATGAAGCTCATCCATTTCCATTTATATCCAATAAAAGCAGATCTTTTGCTGTAAGACTGAAAAATCCTGAAACCGGTGAAAACGTATTTGCCCGAATCAAGATCCCTGCTAACCGACCTCGATGGATTGAACTGAAGCACAAAAATGACAAAGTAATCCTTCTGTCCATCAGTGATCTGATCAAAAATAAAATCAACCGCTTTTTTCACGGAATGGAGGTTGAGTCGGCCCACATATTCAGGGTTACAAGAAATGCCGATCTGGAACGTAACGAGGAAGAAGCAGACGACCTGCTTGAAATGATTGAAGAGGAACTCAGGGAGCGCCGTTTTTCTGAAATTGTCCGAGTTGAAATTGACAAGCACACACCTGATGTCGTAAAGGATTTTATTTACAAAGAACTGAATGTCTCAAAACACGATGTCTATGAAATGGATGGTCCCATAGGCCTCGCTGACGCCCCCCAGCTTCACGATATCAAGGGATTTTCACACCTTAAATTTTCACCCTGGACGCCCAGCCTTCATCCTGCTTTTCGTCACGATCGCGAACAGGAAATGCCAAGCGTTTTCAGCGTAATCAGAAAGGGGGATTTTATTGTACACCACCCCTATCACAGTTTTGAGTCCTCCACTCAGCGTTTCGTTGAAGAGGCAGCCAGGGATCCAAAAGTGCTGGCAATCAAACAAACGCTCTACCGGACCTCGAGCAACTCCCCGGTCATGCATGCTCTGATCAAAGCGGCAGAAGCAGATAAACAGGTAGCGGTTTTGGTTGAGCTCAAGGCACGTTTTGATGAAGAGCGCAATATTTCATGGGCGCAGCGACTGGAGAAAGCCGGAGTTCATGTCTCCTATGGAATTGCAGGCCTGAAAATACACACCAAACTGACCATTGTGGTTCGCGAAGAGGAAGATGGATTGCGCCGGTATGTTCACATCGGCACCGGGAATTATCATCCGGATACAGCCCAGCTATATGAAGATCTGGGCTATTTTACCTGCCGGGAGGATATTGCATCCGATGTGACCGATATTTTCAATCTGCTTACAGGCTATGCTCCCTCCCAGGAGTATGACAAGATGCTTGTTGCTCCGAGATATTTAAGGACCAGGATTATGGGGCTGATTGATGATGAAATCAAGGCAGCCAAAAAAGGCAGGAAAGCCAGGATCATTGCTAAGATGAATAACCTTGAGGATCCATTGATTATTCAGAAACTCTATGAAGCATCGGCTGCAGGAGTTGAGATCGACCTGATCGTACGAAGCGTATGCAGGCTGATTCCCGGGAAGAAGAAACTGAGTGAACGAATACGGGTACATACGCTGATAGGACGCTTTCTGGAACACTCCCGATGCTATTATTTTCATCATAACGGAAGCGATGAATATCTGATCGGTTCAGCAGACTGGATGCATCGAAACCTGGATGCTAGAGTGGAAGCTCTGGCACCTATCGAAAGTCCTGCCCTGAAGGCATACCTGCAGTTTGTGCTCAATCTGATACTTCGCGACAATCGGCAGCGGTGGGTACTGAAAAGTACGGGATCTTATTCACGTGTGAAGAAAAAGAAAAATGAGCCGGATATCTCAACACATCGAGTACTGATGAATCACGCACGTCAAAATGAAAGCCCGGTACCCCTGACAGGTGCTTCACCGACCGGGCCAGCTTAAATATTAAAAAAGCCGTATTTCTGGCAAGGGTGAGTGAATCACAACTTTATGCTTCACTGCGATCCTGCATTGATCTGCTTTTCAGGCAAAACAAAGTTGAAATCGCATGGTATTGCAAACAGTTTATTTAATCACCATGACGATTGCAGTCGCTGCATGAGCAATGCAACAGAGTGCAAACTTGTCGCTTTTGAGAAATTGGATGAGTTCTGCCCGTTCAGCATACTTCCGCCGGCTGAACGATTTTCATCCCTTTTCACGATCCGGATTTTAAATTCATTGTCGGGATCATTGAAATGCCTCAAATGGAGTTCCGTTTCAAACCAGTTGAGATACTCCGGTTTTTTAAGAAACTCTATCCATAAGGCCTCTTTCTCTTCCGCGCACAATTCACCACGGATGTATTGGTCAATCTTGACCAATATCTCTTTGTCTTTCTTTTTCATGTCTCCTACTCTATATGAGGTAATAAACTACTTCAGCAGTAGCACTCCGGTTAATCACTGACCTATTTACTTGTATGATCCATTTTTCTGCAATGCCTTACAGAAAAATTTATTTTTTTTACTTCTTCTTATTTGCGCAATCGCTTAACTGCTTGAGAAGCCTGTGTTTGCGAATCCAGGCATTATTCACTGTGATACCAAATTCTTCGGCAAGTTCTTCTGAATTCGCCGTTGGGTTTTCAAGCAGAAAATCACACATCGTGCGGTAATGACCATTCAGCTTCTCAATGCATCCTTTTAATATCTGCCTTTGCTCTTTTCTAAGCAGATTCTCAACCTGATCGGGTTCCGAAACAGGTTCACTTATCAATTCATCAAACACCTCCAGTTCCACATCTCTCAGGCTTTTCAGATATGCATGCCGGCTACCGGTAAGCATGTATGACAAGATACCACCCGGATTCTTTATCTCGCCCCGTATGATCTTGGGAATTACATATTCAAACATTTTTTGCACGGCATCTTCAGCATCCTCCGGTGACGCGTTCAGATTGGAAATCAGGTATTTTTTAAGAATTGGAAGTGCTTCTGCACACATTCGATTAGCAGTCACTTCATCTCCTTCCTGAACAGCCCGGACCAGTTCAGAATAATCCAAAGATTCACCGTTCGAATTTCTGCTATTTTCCCCAGTTGTCAGACTTTCATCTAATTCTGCCAATTTTTTCACTTTTTCCACTCTCTCATCCTATCAGGTTTTTGTTTCTCAAGCTAATAAACTGGTCTCCCGCAATGATGATATGATCGTCGAGACCAATCCCCATCAATTTTAGTGCCTCCCCCACTCTTTTCGTCAGGTGTATATCCGCCGCCGACTCTTTGGCATATCCTGACGGGTGATTATGTGCAATTACAACGGAATTTGCACGGTTTATGACCGCCTGCCTGGCTATCTCCGCAACATCTACGATCGTTGATGTACTGCCCCCGGAACTAATTTTCTTCATCCCGGTCATGATCCGTGAATTGTTCAGGAATGCAACGTAGAACTCTTCATGATGCAGATCCCGTAGCCTGGGCAGGAACACAGCAGCTGCGTCATCGGGACTGCGAATGGCAATCCGCTCGCCAAGTGAGGACATCTGTATTCTCCTGGAAAGTTCAAATACAGCAACCAGCGTGACCGCTTTTACACCTGCAATTCCCGGTACTACTTTCAGAGACTGCCAGTTCTGGCGTGTCAGATTTCTCAAACCATCAAATTTCATCAGAAGCGCATGAGAGACATCAATGACACTCATTCCTTTTGTCCCTGTGCGCAGCAATATTGCCAGAAGTTCTGCATCAGAAAGTGAATCTGCCCCGTACTTCACCAACCTCTCCCTGGGCTGCAGCTCAGGATTCATTTCTTTTACAGATCTACCCAGAAAATCAGAAGGGCTAAGTTCCCCATTTATCATACCTATACCCCTTTACTTAATAAGATCCAAAAGCGGGGTATTCCTTACAGAATTTTTTAAATTTTTTTCTCTCTTATTACAAAATATACTTTGATGAATCGCAATCCCCTTTTTTAGAAATCGCCTCACTTCTATTTTTCACAGAGTCAAGCTGAGAAGTGCACAGAATTACGCAGATGGGATACAGTTTTAAAGTCCTTTATTCACAGTGGTAAATTCGAAATAATCGAAATTACTCCGGTCCACCCATCAGCGGTTCATTGATCGCACGGATACTCGCGTTGGGCAGACCTTCCGGATTGTGAGCTTTGGAGATCTCAAGGGCCTCAATCACCATTTTGAGATGCATTTCCTTTGAATTCTCGTAGAATGCCTGTGCCGCTCCGGATAGCTTCGGCTTGCCATGAAGAGGTTTGTCACTTACACAAAGCAATGTTGCAAAAGGAACTCGATATCGGTATCCGTTCGTTGCCACGGTTGCTGATTCCATATCTACCGCAAGGCTGCGGCTGATGTGAATCTGCTCCACAGTGCGTTTCTTGATGAATTCCCAGTTCCGGTTAGCCGTGGTATATACGGTACCCAAGCGATAGTTCTGCTCGTAATTATCCAGACTCTCCTTCAGGTAGACATTGAGTAAGTGGTTAGGGGTAATTGGAATCGATAAAGGAAGTATATCATCCAGAACACGATCATCGCGCATAAAACCGGTTGCAAGCACAAAGTCGCCAATCTCCTGGTGATTGCGAAGTCCGCCGCAGTGCCCCACCATAATCAGCGCGTCCGGGCGCAATACTGCCACATGATCCGAGATCGTTTTGGCATTGGATGGACCCACCCCAATATTTACAAGGCTTATTCCTTTATTATCGTCAAGCTTGTGATGATAGGCCGGCATCTGAGCAGGCCGGCTGGGTTTAACACAATCAGGATAGAGAGAGGTGAATACCTCCACATGCATATCATAATTGGTAAAAAGAATGTAGCGCTGACAGTCGGCCGGCCGGGTCGCCGTATAATGTTCAAGACGGTTCAGCGAAATGTCGATCCGCTCTGGACTGAAAAGAAACAGCTTCTTTTGTGTGATATCCCACTCATCCTCATCAGTATTATCCAGCAGGGCAGGGTCATTCATCGGCACCACTTTCCGAGAGGGATTGATCTGGATATAGGCACCGCGCTCCGCCAGCTTGGTGAGCTCCCGCTGCAAGTACCATCGGTAGGCACGTGG
>JAWVZW010000125.1:0-6279 GCA_033721975.1 Balneolaceae bacterium | reverse complement strand
GGTGTAAAATGGGTGATGGAATCTTTGTTTCTAAGCTATCTGATGAATTCATTTTCATCAGACGCGATAAGGGATTCAATAAATGATCGATTCCTTTGTCTTTTAAGAAACCGCTCGTACTTAATGGCTTCTGACTTTGAATCGAATGTTTTATAGAATACCAGTTTCCAAGGTACTCCGGATTTGGTGGAAGCTGAATGTTGTAGATTATGGCGCTCCAGACGCTGCAAAGGAGTCAAACCTGTATATCCTTTGTAAAATTGGTCCTTGGAAGGGCTATACAAAATATATGCGTAGTACATGTGACACATATACAAAAAAAGCCCAATTCATAAAATGTGAATTGGGCTTTTTTGTTGAATGGAGCGGGAAACGGGATTTGAACCCGCGACCCCGACCTTGGCAAGGTCGTGCTCTACCACTGAGCTATTCCCGCTTGGGTTGGTATAAAAAATCAGTATGTCAATTCGGGGTAAGGCGATGGGTGCGACCCCGGCCTTGGTCCCGAGAAGTCGGGATGCTCTACCACTGAGCTATTCCCGCTTGGCCAAGACTTTAAATATAAAACCAATCCGACCTTCTTATCAAGACTATTTTTTGATTTTCTGGAGCACGTCCGGATTGGTGATTTCATTTTGCAGGGTTTCATCGTCCGGTATGGCTGGCTTATCTCTGTATCGGTCAACCATGCACAAAAACCCTAGTGGCTGATCTTTGTCAGCGTGGAACTGATGAATTGTGCCGGGAGAAATAAAGATTACATCATGTACATCCAGTTCATGAAGCTCATTACCCAGCACTAATGTACCACTGCCGCGGATTATCATAACGCTATGCGGATGGCGATGCTTTTCCAGACTGGAGTATCCACCCGGAGCAATTTCAAAATAGCGGGTTTGAAAGTTGAGCTCAGAAATATCATCACCCAATAGAGAGTAACGATGTACATCTCTGAAATTGCTGGTATCGGTTTTATAGTCTTTGCGCTCAACTCCTTTCCATGAGTAATGATTCGCTTTCAGGACTTTGGATGAATCTTTCATGATTCCTCTAATTTTTGTTGAAATTCAGCTGCAGCTTTCTGCAAACCGTCGGGATGCTGGTACAGGCTGCCGCCAATCAGGAAAATCGTATCATTTCCGTATTCACGGTTCCAGTTTGTGACCGAGTTTCTGTCAATTCCGCCACCGGGTACCGGGAAGCACGTTTTGATATCAGCCACATCCTCTCTGCATGCTTCATTGATCTGCCTGCATTTACTCAGTGTAAAGGAAAAGCGCCCCTTTGCATTTGGATATATAACGCAGTCGGCACCAAGGGCTCTCCATAAAGTCCCATAATAGAGCTGTGCGGGGATACCCTGTGAGCCATGAAGCACAATCGTTCCTGAAAAGGAGGGGTGAGCCATGACAGGAATTTCAGCCCTGCGTGACAATTCGGATAAAATGGCAGGGCCGCACAACTGTGCGGAAACGAGCACGCCATCTGCGCCGATGTCTAGTGCTTCATGATATCGGTCCATTACCCGATGCGGTGATGTAGTGATGTTCGGGAAATAAAGTGTCTTTTTCCCACTCAGCTGCATGCCCTTTTCAATGGACTGCACACAGGCTTTTACACGATCGGTAAATGGTGCGCTTTTTTGGTCCGCCAGTCCATGATCATCCTTGATAAGATCTATTCCGCCTGCTGCAAATTTTTCAGCACGGCTGGCAAGTTCAGAGGGAGATAAACCAACAGGCTTCAGGGCTGTACAGCTTAATGCACGGTCAGTGACCCCCGTTATTTTTCGGATCCCCTCAATTCCAAATGCGGGACCCGGCAGGATACCCGCCAGTTTTTCTTTTTCAATATCCCATATGCTGATACCGGGTTTCAGGGAGATGTTGCCAAACAGCACATTCAGAAATTGTGCAGGGTCTCTGCCAATCAGAAGCAGGGGATAGTCAACAGTGGCGATCCAATATTGAGCATCATCCTCTTGTTTCAATGCTTGCAGATTCGCGATGGATGATTTTACATGGGAAGGCACCACATCAGGAGGCATTTCAACCGACTGTTCAATGCAGATGTCTCGGGCTATCCTCTCTGCATCCGGGACGTTATCTGCCTGAATCCGGTATTGAACCTGAATGGTATCGGAGTCTGATCTTATGCCAGAGGAGGCCATGGCTCTCCTGTTTTCAGCAGGTAATGGTTTCTGAACGCTTGGGTCCCGTTGAAATGATGGTAAAACGGACACCCGTATATTCTTCAATATACCGGATATACTTTTGTGCCTTCTCGGGAAGGTTCTCAAAATCTGATATATCCCGGGTGGAACAGTTCCAGCCTTCAAATTCCTTATACACAGGCTCAAGTTCATCGACCAGGTCTGCATCAAGCGGGAATACGGTTGTTTCCATACCGTTCAGCTTGTAATGAGTACAGACTCTGATGGTATCAAAGTCATCCAGAACATCCAGTTTAGTCAAGGCAAGCTCATTCATGCCGTTCAGACGAACTGCATATTTTAGCGCCGGTAGATCAAGCCATCCGCATCGTCTCGGCCGGCCGGTTGTAGCCCCGAATTCCTGACCGTTCTTGCGCAGGGTTTCTCCAAATTCACCATCGAGCTCCGTGGGAAACGGACCGTTTCCTACCCGGGTGCAGTAAGCCTTGGTAATACCCGTGGCATGAGTGATGGCCAGCGGAGGGATACCGCTACCGGTACAGGCTCCACCGGCCGTGGGTGAAGAAGATGTGACATAGGGATAGGTTCCGTGGTCAACATCCAGAAGGCTGCCCTGAGCTCCCTCGAGCAAAATGGACTCACCCTTTTCCAGCGCGGTATGAAGGAGATCGGTTGTATTACAAATGTAGCCCTTCAATCTCTTCATGGCCGGTTTCAGCGCTTCCATCATGTCGTCTGCATCCAGTGTCTCTTCACCATAAATGTGTACTAGCGCGCTGTTAATATCGCTCAGGTTTGTTGAAATCTTTTCACGTAAAAGATTTTCATGCAACAGGTCACTCATTCTGATTCCGACTCTGGAGACCTTGCTGACATATGCGGGCCCGATACCTCTACCGGTAGTTCCGATAGCATCCTTTCCGCGGTTCTTTTCCTTTATCTGGTCCAGTATTTTATGATAGGGAAGGATCACATGGGCAGAGCTGCTGATAAACAATCTGTTTTCCAGATTGGTATTCAGTTTTTCGACCTCGGTAATTTCATCCATAAGCGCTATGGGATCAATGACCACCCCATTTCCAATCACGCACTTTGAGTCCCCGTTGAACATCCCGGACGGAATGAGATGAAGTACAATGGTTTGATCATCAAACTTGAGTGTATGTCCGGCATTGGCACCTCCCTGGTAGCGAACCACATAGTCAGCTTCCTTGCTTAGGAGGTCAACAACTTTTCCTTTTCCTTCATCACCCCACTGGGCACCAATAATGATACGTACTGCCATAGATCCCAAAAAAAAGGAGGTGCATCTACACCTCCCTGTTATTCATTTAGATTACGTGATACACCTTTTACTCTTCAAAAGAAGCAATTGCTTCATCTAAAGATTTATAGTGTTTGAATACGGTAATAAGCTTTGTGACCATCAGGAGGCTTTCGATTTTATCGGCTGCGTTGGCAATTCTCAGATCACCGCCTGCTTTTCGCATGGTGGTGAGTCCGCCAATGAGCATGCCGAGCCCGGAAGAGTTCATGAATTTCACTTTTCCGAGGTCTACGACAACCTGCTTTTTGTCATTTTCTATAAGCTCATGGAGTTTTTCATTCAGGCTTACAGCATCGGGTCCCCCCATCACATTGCCTTTGAACTCGATGATAACACAATTGTACCGCTCAGAAACATTAAAGCTCATAGTTTTTACCGTTTAAATTATTGTATGACCGACGTTTACGCTTTCGCTTTATTCATAGCCCGTTTCTGAAGTTCAACAACGAGCGCACTTGCCACAAAAAGAGAACTGTATGTACCAAGAATGATACCTAAAACAAGCGCAAACGCAAAACCTTTAAGAACTTCTCCGCCAAAGATAAATAGCACAAGCACTACAAACAAGGTAGTGAGAGAGGTGATTACCGTACGGCTAAGCGTGTCGTTCAGGCTTTTGTTAATCATATCCCTGAAGGCCATTGTTTTATACACGATTGAATTCTCCCTGATCCGGTCAAATACAACCACGGTATCGTTCAGAGAATAACCCACAATGGTAAGGAAGGCTGCAATAATAGCCTGATCAATGGTGACATTGAAGGGGGCAATTTCACCCATAACAGTGAACACTCCTAACACGATCAGTACGTCGTGGGCCAGGGCAGCAATCGCACCGGCAGAGAAATACCATCCCTTGAACCGGATGAAGATGTAGATGAATACAACGGCGAGTGCGAAAAAGATCGAGTTAATGGCGCCCCGCCGAAGGTCTTCGGCAAATCGGGGACCTACCAGATCTGTTTTCTGGATAGATACCGGATTATCCGGGTAAAGCGCTGTAACCACTCCCATAATAGTCTCGCTCACCTCTGTAATGTCGCCTTCTGCATCTGTACGGATGAGGATTTCACTTTCAGATCCGAACAATTTGATTTCCGGCGTGGTACCGAGAGGTTCCGTGAGTTCAGATCGGATTTCGGACACGCTGACAGGATTGTCAAACTGAAAGACGAACTCCTTACCGCCCCGGAAGTCGATACCGTAATTAAGTCCCATAGTGAAAATCGCAATAATGGAACCTATGACAAGGGCTCCGGAAATGAGATATGCGATATTGTGATACTTGATAAAGTCAAAACTGGGTGTTTCAAACCATCTCATAATGTATACCTGTTTGTTTAAATAAAGTGTTGAGTAAGGATTAACCGAAGCTGACGGTTGCTGATTTTTCGCGGGTCAGATAGTCTACCACAACCCTTGTAATTACAATAGCGCTGAACAGCGATGCCACAATACCGGCCATCAGGGTGATCGCAAAACCTTTGATAGGTCCGACACCGAAGCTGTAAAGAATGATGGCCACAAAGAATGTGGTTACGTTGGCATCAATAATGGCGCTCATCGCATTTGAATATCCGTTATCGATGGCTGCGCGAAGTGTCTTGCCGCCCCGCATCTCTTCACGGATCCTGTCGAATATCAGCACGTTCGCATCAACGGCCATACCGATGGTAAGTACGATACCGGCGATACCGGGAAGCGTAAGCGTTGCCTGGAAACCTGCCAGAATACCCAGTATGAAGATGATATTCAGAATCAGGGCCAGGTCGGCAATGGCGCCACCCACGCGGTAGTAAACAATCATAAAGAGAGCAACCACCGTAAGTCCGAATATGACTGAATAGAGACCGGCCTGGATTGAAGCTTCACCCAGCGAGGCTCCAACGGTTCGCTCCTCAACGATATCCAGAGGTGCAGGCAATGCACCGGAAAGAAGGATGTTAACCAAATCTTCCGCTTCCTGAACACCGCCAATCCCTGTAATGGACGACCGTCCGTTATTAATCTGATTCTGTACGGTTGGATATGATTCCACATAACCGTCAAGAACAATGGCTACCGGACGGCCGATATTGGCACCGGTTATACGCGACCATCGTCGTGCACCTTCCGAGTTCATGGTCATGGATACCTCAGCAGCGTTGGTAGTGGGCTCAAAAGCCACCCTTGCTTCTGTAATTACATCTCCGGTCAGTTCAATCTGGCTCCGGACGGCTATTAGCTCCACGAGACCTGTGCCGTTATCAAAGGCAAAAGGCCGTGCACCCCACATCAGTACCGTATTTCTGGGGATCAGCTGCTGAACTTCATCCATGGCCAGCAGGTCATTTACGGCTGCCGTATCGGATTCTGCTGCATAACCGAAAGAGTACTGAGAAACACCCTGCAGACTGAAAATGTCCAGCAGATTTGGCATTCCCTGCTCTTCCAGTTCTTCCCGGTTCTCCTGGAAATAATTTGTGATCTGCTGCTTGGCCGCATTCAATTCATCCGGCTCAGCCGCCATTCTGAATTCAAGCCGGGCAGTTCCTCTCAGGAGATCCCTCACACGTTCTTCATCATCTACGCCGGGAAGCTCCACAATAATGCGGTTGGTTCCCTGCTGTACAATCGAAGGCTCAGAAACCCCGAAACGGTCAACCCTGGAGCGGATAATCTCCATGGCCCGGCTTACAGCCGAGTCGCGCTGTGTTCTCAGATACGTGGCAATCTCTTCATTAGTGGATCGCCTTGTAATATTTTCTGCATCGGATCGATAGTACCGGCTCAGCAGTCC
>JAWVZW010000124.1:0-6310 GCA_033721975.1 Balneolaceae bacterium | reverse complement strand
TAATGTTTAGCAGGTAAGATGTAATAACTCTCTATACTGTACCTTAGTCAACCAATGTGAAATTCTCGTGAAATCTTTCAGAAGTGTATTTCTTCTAAACTATTGAATAGAAATGAGATGAATATTTTGGATAGAAACGTATTGATATTCATCCTATCAAGTGAGCAGTTTGTACAGTTTCTTACTGTACATCCGAAAAACAGACCCATATGCTTTCCGGTTATTTTGACTTGCACGTCTTTACATACCCCATGAAACAGAGTAAAAAAATGGTTCTAAATCTCTCTGAGGACAAGCAATAATGCATCTTTTGCATTTTGAGTAATTGTAAAGTCATTGTTAAGAATTCTAAATCTCAAGTCCCTTGCTTTCCCAAACCTCTCAAAATCAGCCTTAGTTAATTGAACAAAACAGGATTCGAAGTTAGACTGTTCTCTTCTTTCAGTTGCTATGACAAACAGTTTATATCGTACCATTTCATCATCTATGGTGAAATTGACACTATCTGCATTGAATATTTCAAAACCATCTTCGCTGAATATCTCAATCACCAGGGTATAATGTTCAGTATGCTCATTACCTTCTGTTTTATCTCTTCCAAACATAGCAGAAACAAAAGCTGATCCTGTAAATCCTTCATGATCAATTTTCTCATTATTTGTCACTAATATCCGATTGCCGGTAGCTTCATCATATCTGTTAACTTCAAAGGTCTGGCCAGTGGCCGCATCATAAACTGTAAAAAACAGAAGAGTTACAGCGGCCGTCAGTAATAGATTTTTCTTCATGTCGTCCTCTTAATTAAAAATCCACCTGTTTTTGTTGAGGCTTATTTAAGAAGCTAAAAACACTTTTCAGACTTTTTGACTTCACTTTCCGATACAAAACCGCGAAAAAATACTATCAAGCACGTCTTCATTGGTAATATCACCGGTGATTTCTCCCAGCTCCTTCAGGGCTGAACGAAGATCAATGGATAAGAAGTCACCGGTCATTCCCTGGTCCAGTGCCGTTACGGCTCTTCGGATATTTTTCCTCGCCTTTTGAAGAGCATCCCGGTGTCGGGAGGAGGTCACCAGCAGGCTGGAGGTATCATAGTCCTTGTTTTCAAGGGCTCTCTGTTTCATCAATTTTTTGAGGGTATCGATATTCTCCTCTTTGAGCGCTGATATTTTTAGATCAAAGTTAAGACGCTCATCTTTCTCCTCCTGTTGATCCGGGTTTAAATCCATTTTGGTTCCAATCAGGAGAAAAGGGGTGGTTCCGGCCCGTTTTTGGAAACCTGCAATTCCCTCTCTCTCTTCGGGTTCCATGGGTTTCGTGAGGTCCTTCAGATACACAATCAGGTCAGCCTGCTCAAAGGCTTTTTGTGAGCGTTTGACCCCCTCGGCCTCAATTGCATCTTTTGTCTCACGCAGCCCGGCTGTATCAATCAGCTTGAAAAGCAGTCCGTCATAGCTCCAGTCGGCATCAATGGTGTCGCGGGTTGTGCCTGCAATATCGGTTACGATGGCTCTTTCGGTTCCAATCAGTGTATTCAGCAGCGTGGATTTACCGGCATTGGGTCGTCCGATAAAGACCGTTTTCACACCGTCCCTGACCAGGCGGCCGGTCTCATAGGTGTCCAGCAGCTTTCCGATTTCATCATCAAGGTCAGTAAGCAGCTTCCTGAGCTGATCCTTATTTGCGAACTCCACATCCTCCTCGATAAAGTCGAGTTCAAGTTCCACCATCGCTGTTGCATCAATGATTTGCTGACGAAAATTCTTGATGTGTTCACCCAGTTTTCCTTCCAGCTGCTGATGGGCTGCGTCTACGGCTTTGATGCTTTTGGCGTGTATAAGGTCGGCAACGGCTTCGGCCTGTTCCAGGTCCAGTTTTCCATTCAGAAAAGCCCGCTGGGTGAATTCACCGGGCCGCGCAGCACGAATCCCGGTCGCCAGGATGGTTTCAAGTACTGCCTGCGTTACGAGCACGCCTCCATGACACGAAACTTCAACTGTATCCTCGCCCGTATAGGATCTCGGTGACCGGAGCACCGTAACCAGTACCTCATCCACCACACGTCCATCCTTCTGAACAATTTTCCCGAAGTGTACGGTATGGCTTTTGACGTCAGTCAGCTCTATACCCCTGAAGCAGCTACCTACTTTTTCAATCACTCCCATTCCGGAGGCCCGGATTACGGCAATTCCTCCCTCACCGATAGGTGTGGCAATCGCCGCAATGGGTGGATACTGGGTCGCTTCACTCATAGAATCTTATCTGTGTTCTGAACCTGAAAATTAACCATTACAGGGCCAAATGCAGAATTCGATTTAGCTATGTGATAACTGTTTCACTTCTCAGGCAGCACACAGGCATAGCAAACGGCATCATCCTCGAATCGGTGAATGCAAATTATCATACTATCTATTGACAGTGAATACACAGGACAGGTTTCGAGAATCGAAAATCCGGATAAAATTTGTGCCTACTCCATAGTGGTTTCGGCAGACTGCTCCGCTTCCACAACGGTATCCAGATTCAGGTCGAGTGCCTCGATGACCCGTACAATGGTATCGGCAGCATCCACAAAGAAATCGGGGTTGGTATTTTCAAACGTATCGGATGGCTGATGATAGTTTGGGTGGTCAACCACTCCAAAATAAAGAAAAGGGATTCCTTTTTCGTGAAAAGGACCGTGATCGCTCGCCATCGTCCAATCCTGGGGCCAGTCTTCTGAGTCATAACCAAACCGCACATTCACATCCGAATTGACGGCTACTGCTTCTACAATCGGCTCCAGGTAGGGATAATGGGATGTACCTGCAGCAAAAAGTTCATTTTCAAAGTTGGCACTGATCATATCCATATTTACGTTCATCACAATCTGATCAAGCGGGACTACCGGATTTTCCACGAACCAACGAGCTCCGCCCAGACCCTGTTCCTCAGCATCCAGAGCTAAAAACATGATGCTGTTTTCGGGTTGATTCTCAGAAAAAAACTCTGCTGCGGCCAGCAGTGCCGATGTACCGGATGCATTGTCGTCGGCTCCATTGTATATCTCCTCATCGCGCACGCCCAAATGGTCATAATGTGCGGTTACAACAATAAACCTGTCCGGATTTACACTGCCTTCCACATACCCGATTACATTAACCGCATCAATAAATTCATCGCCCGATCTTGGATTTACGTGATTAAAAAGGTGCAGGTAACTATCACCAAACATCGACAGATTGAGAGAATCAAACCGCTGCTCGATAAACTCGCGGGCGATACGATTGCCTTCGGTTCCCGTACGCCGTCCCTCCAATTCATCGGAAGAGAGAAACATGAGATCATTGATGAGCTTCTCTTCCTGAACCCGATCCGACAATTCCGGAATCTGCTCTGAATCAGGCGAACATGCCGTCCAGCTTAAACTGACCCCCAGTATGGCAAGAATCAGAGATAAACGGTTTAATAGAGTAAATTTCATAAGAATGGACTAAATGTTTAATAAATAGTTATAATCATTAAAATATAATGAGCTCATCACCGAAACGTAAATCCGCTTTGCACGTTGCGTTTCAATGATTTTGTAACCACTTTTATGATACAACGTATGATGTGGTACAGATACGCATTAAAAACAACGGCAGGCTCGGATCCTCATGACATTTATATGCTGAGGGTACCTTTCGTTGCTGGTAATCAAAATATTATTTCAGGAATATGAGCAGCAGATATAAAAAGTCCGATTTTGAATCCTACGATTACCGTGATCCGCTTGATGAATATCTGGACAAGGCTGAACGCAGAGCCATTCAAAAGGAAAATGAACGGGATGACAGCGATAATAACAGCTTCAGGAAATTTGCTATCATTTTTATCCTGGCATTGGCGGCTCTTTTTGTCGTGCGCGGCGTACAGGATTTTTCACTTTCACCCACCATTCCGGATTTCGTTGAAACCATCACAAATCCGCCACCAAGTGAAGATTTGTTAGCCAGAATGAATGCACTGATGATTGATATGGGCTATACGGATCTTACCAATGAACAGCTCATTGAGCTGAGAAATCAAGGTATAACCGCAACCTACATCTCCAATATCCGCCAATTGGGTTATGAGGATCTCACGCTGGACGATGCAGTTCGCCTCGTCCAGGCTGATGTATCCTCTACATTTACAGCCATGCTGCAGGAGCTTGGATATGAACCTACCATAGAAGATCTGATTAATCTTCGAAGAGCCGGTGTTACGGCGTTTTATACCAGCAATATCCACGACCTGGGGTATCGGGATGTCACTTTCGATCAGCTGATCCGAATGCAGCGTATCGGAGTTTCGCCTGAACTCATCAGTCAGCTGCAGGAAGAGAGAGGAGAGGACCTGCCGCTTGAAGAAATCATCCGCTACCGAATCAGTAATCAGTAGGGAAGGGTTCTTTAGTAGAAAATGCAGATTTGAAGTAAAATTCTTCCGTTGTCACGAATTTGCATAAAAAGAAAAGAGGCCCGTTGGGATCCCTGTGGGATAGATCATCCTCCCTCGGCTCTTAAGAGCCGATTCCCCCTTCTAAGGGGGACACTTCTTGAATCATTTATATGCCTGACCAAAAGTCAGCCCAATTAATATAAAAGTCCCGTCTCTCCTCCCCGACATTTGCAAACGGGAAGAAGAGAGGGACTCAGCTGAGGTCAATATGATTTGATAAAGCTGTGTTACACCAGCATCTATCTTTACTTATCTATTGCAGTGCCGCCTGTGCCGCTGCGAGTCTGGCTACAGGTACCCTGAAGGGTGAACAGGATACATAATCCAGTCCATTCTCATAACAGAATGATACACTGGATGGCTCACCGCCATGCTCGCCGCAGATACCCACTTTAAGATCCGGTTTCGTTTCCCGGCCTCTGTGAGTACCAATTTCAATTAGCTGACCAACGCCTTCGGTATCCAGAACCTGGAATGGGTCTTCCTGCAGTATTCCTTCCTTAATGTACTCGCCGAGGAATTTTCCGGCATCATCACGGCTGTATCCGAAGGTCATCTGTGTAAGGTCGTTGGTACCGAATGAGAAAAATTCCGCATCCTTGGCAATCTGATCAGCAACCAGTGCTGCCCGCGGTATCTCAATCATCGTACCCACTTTATACTCTACAGATTTACCGGTCTCTTCAAACAGATCTTCTGCTGTATGGTCAATAACCAGTTTCTGACTTCTGAATTCCTGCGGAGTACCGATCAGGGGAATCATAATTTCGGGAGTAACCGAAATGTTTTCCTCCTTCAGTGCAATCGCAGCACTCAAAATAGCGCGGGTCTGCATTTCCGTGATTTCAGGGAAGGTGATTCCAAGCCTGCAGCCACGGTGTCCGAGCATAGGGTTAAACTCCTTCAGTGATCTCACTTTTTGTTCAAACACTGATCGCTTAATTCCAAGCTCATCAGCCACCTTCGCAATCTCCTCCGGCTCATCCGGCAGGAATTCGTGCAGAGGCGGGTCCAGCAGTCGGATGGTTACCGGCAGCCCTTTCATTACCCGAAAGATCTCGGTAAAGTCCTTCTTCTGATAGGGCAGCAATTTAGCCAGTGCCTCTTTCCTTTCTTCCAGCGAATTGGAAACAATCATTTTCCGGATCGCTTTGATTCGCTCTTCACCGAAGAACATGTGTTCCGTACGGCAGAGGCCAATACCTTCAGCGCCAAACTCACGTGCCCGTTTCGAATCTTCCGGAGTATCCGCATTGGTTCGGACATTCATTTTTCTGAATTCATCGACCCAAGTCATGAAGGTATGGTAGTCTTCATCTAGGTCCGGTTTTACTACATTCTTCTTGCCCTGATACACTGTTCCCCTGGCACCGTCAATCGAGATCCACTCGCCTTCATGAATGGTCATGTCTCCATTTGTGAAGGTATTATTTTCATAATTGATGATGATATCACCGCAGCCGGCCACGCAGGGTTTACCCCAGCCTCTGGCAACAACAGCGGCATGGCTGGTCATGCCACCACGGGAAGTCAGAATCCCTTCAGCAGCCGACATTCCGCCTACATCCTCCGGACTTGTCTCAATCCGGACCAGAATAACGGGTGTTCCATCGATGGCGGCTTCTTCCGCTTTTTCAGAGCTGAAAACTACCTGACCAACAGCAGCACCCGGGGAAGCGGGAAGTCCTGTTCCGATTACCGCATTACCGTCTGTGCTGTTTTGGTCAATTTGCGGATGAAGCAGCTGATCCAAGTGACCCGGCTCCACAAGACTTTTTACAGCTTTGCTCTTATCAATCAGTCCTTCCGCCACCATATCCGTGGCAATTCTGATAGCTGAATG
>JAWVZW010000123.1:0-6322 GCA_033721975.1 Balneolaceae bacterium | reverse complement strand
CTGCTCACACGCCGTGCCCGCCTGAAACTGGAAGGCTTTGCGTACTCTCCCAAAATCAGCTACAAATTGCAGCTGGCTCTTGCAAATCGCGGTACCAGAAATTCCAGCTCAGGTGGCATTCCGCAAAACAGTGGCACCGCAAATATTGTCCTTGATGCGATTGTTCAATACGAGTTTGCGGACAACTGGGAGGTTTGGTTTGGTCAAATCAAGCTTCCCGGTAACAGGGAACAAATCATTTCGTCCCAAAAACTGCAATTTGTAGATCGCAGCCTCGTAAACTCACGTTTCAATTTGGGCCGGGATATAGGAGTTCATTTATTGAACAATTCATCTATAGGAGATGGAATAGTCAAAACTCATGTGGCTATTGCCATGGGAGAAGGCAGAAATATTACCACCGGAAATCAGGGAGGATATGACTACTCCGGACGGATAGACTATCTTCCTTTTGGCGAATTCACCAATAAGGGTGACTATTTCGGATCTGACCTGGAACGGGAAGAATCTGCAAAACTGTCCGTTGCGGCTGCATTTAATTATAACGACGGGGCAACCCGAAGCCGGGGACACAATGGAAGTTTTGTTTTTGATGGAAGCGGAAACCTTATCCAAAATGATCTGAAAACACTCTTTTTGGATATGATGTACAAAAATGGCGGATTCTCTTTTTTCAGTGAATATGCGTCGAGAAAAGGTGAAGACGGCATAACCGGGTTTGGAACAGGCTCCGGGTTTGTCGCTCAGGCAGGCTACTTGTCGATGAACAATATAGAAGCAGCACTCAGATTTACGACCATCAATCCCGACGATGTTTCATCATTGGCAGAGAGTAACGAATATACGCTTGGGCTTTCTAAATATATCGTTGGCCATAATCTGAAAATCCAGACTGATCTCAGCTACACCGATTTTGCTGCTGCCGGTGCCAGCAATGAGGTTACTTACAGATTCCAGGTTGAGGTCGCATTTTAAGAAGCTTAGACTTATGCATTATTAATCTGAGTGTAGAGGGTAGCCACCAAAAAGGTACCTGATTTCAAGGCGCTGCATGTTGTCAGATGAATGACAATCAGCGCCTTTTTTATTCTTTTCTATATAAAGCACGCCTATTCTATAATCTTTTTTGGATGAGTCCTGAGACTCGAGTCTTGAGTAAGGTGTATTGGTTTTTGAAATTTGGAATTTGGGATTTGTGTATTCTCACTTGAAGTCATTCCAACTGTAACAAATCGTGTTATTTATGGAGGATTTCGAGGGAATATAGACCCTTAGTTTCCGGTGTGCTGATCGATGCGATCGGTAATCCGGCGGGCCGACTGGATTAATGCTTCGCTTTCAATGGTTGCAATCTGCAGAAGAAACTCTCTGAAGATCAGGATATTTTCAAACTCCGGATCCCGAAACAGTCCTCCATAATCAGATTCCTTCCGGGTCGTTCTTTGATAGGCTTCCATACGCCCTTCCCCTAATGAACTCATTTCAAAGTATTCGTAAATCCCATTTATGGATATATAGTCCATGATTTTTGGCGTAAAGCGGTCAGCCTGAAAATCAGACTGAATCACCTCTCCTTCAACCATATCCTGTACCAGTCCAGGCCAGTTCAGAAGCATGGCGCGAAGTGAATCATCCCGTACCAGATTGATACGTCCCGAGTTCAGCAGTACATCCAAAGAGCCGGACTGATTGTTAAAGGTGGGCGCATAAGCCAAAATTGAAAACAAACTATCCAGCTCTGATTCGGTGTATCGCTCATCCGGAAACGGTCCCTCTCTTACGAAATCGTCAATGATCTCATTCATCGAACCCCGCAGGCTGTTCAGATAGGCAAGCTCCTGAATGGCGTCTTCAAAGTCCGTCTTCACATTCTGCAAAACCTCACGCTCATCTGCCATTCGTAATCTCTCCTCATTCCAGTTGTTCACCTGAAGGGCGAGCAGGATCCCGATCATCACGAGAAAGATTTCACCTGCTGCATATAAGATGTACATGCGGACTTTGTTTTGTTCCATAAGTTGATTTCGAATGTTTCGGAAGAAGCGTAGCATGATCCGGAAGACTAAATCTGATTGATTATGAGCATAAGAGTATTTACAACCTATGTGCCGGTCAAACGATCGGTTTCCCTGACAAGCTGTTCTTTTACAAGCTCGATTGAATCCAGAAGCCTGCCATGTTGAATCACTGATTGTCTCCACAGCATGGTCTGGCGTGATACTTTTCGGATGAGTTCTTCATCTCTGCTCATTCTTTCAAAATCGAACACAATAGTTTCGTCTGCTACCCCGGAGTCTGAGGGACTTGTTATAAATTGATACTCCACATATGGATCCAAATACTGGGTATTCAAATGTGAGTTATTATGAAAGGTTCTGTGCACTTCTGTAAAAAAATCCTTGGCATCATTCAGATTTGCCAACTCTGTTCTCAGTTCCAGATTTGAAATAAGACCCAGTTTTCCTGCATTTTGCATTTCATTGTAGGTATTGAGATCCAGAATATTCAGTGAAAATTTAAAATATCTATCCAGAAATCTATTGAATACAGAATCTTTATCAGCCGGAAGAACCCCCTCCTGTAATGCCCCCAGTGAAAACAGGATCGCTTCGAAATTATCCACCGCATAGTTTCTTGCTGCTTCAACATCGGCGTACAGTAATTCTATATCCTCCGAAAGTCGCTGATGAAAGATGACTCTGTCAGCATTCATTTTACGCTCCTCATTCCAGTTGTTCACCTGCAGTGCGAGCAAGATCCCGATCATGACGAGTAAGATTTCACCTATTGCGTAGAGTATATACGTACGGGTACTGTTCTTTTGCATTAGCTGTTTTCTGATATTTCGGAAGAATCGAAGCATAAATTCCTAATCCGTTCTGGTCTCCAAGTGGTTTATAGCTTCCAAAGCCATGTCCTTTGATCTCTGAAGAAAATTTACATGTACCAGATGAGTTCTGGAGACACTTTTCAACAAAAAGTCCATCTCTTCATTTTCCCGAAAAGCACTCAGAACCTCCTCCGGAAGTTCCGGATTAGCTTCGGATACGTAGTTTTCCATTCTGATTTCAATATTTGTGTCGATTATAATCTTTACATGATCCTCCAAAAAATCAGAAGGCAGCAAATCTATGGCCTGTGGCAGGTATTCTCTCCATAATCGATGGAAATACTCATCCGACCAATCACTGAAGTTTCTGGTGTAGTAGGTCATCAGTGCATCCACGGTTGAGCGATCCTCGATCAATTTGATACTCCCTGTATTCACCATATCATTGTAAGTATTATCTCTAAGAGAGGGTGAGTCTGTGCGCCCAATGTCCTGAATGGCAGTAAACACAGAAAGAGTATCCTCAAAAAGGTTGACATTATCGTGATAGAGCCTCATCAGCTTACGGGCATTCTCATGTTTCTCCAGGGATTCATCTATCAGAGTCTGAAGCATTGTGGTGTCCGCTCTTAGGTCCGCCAGCAGGAGCTCAGTATAATCCTGTGCGATCCTCTGATTATTCAGATCGTTGTTCCAGTTATTCACCTGCAAAGCGATCAGGATTCCAATCACGACGAGTAAAATTTCACCTATTGCATAGAGGATGTAGGATCGGGTTTTATTCTGTTCCATAAACTGTTTCCGGATTTGGCGTAAGATTCGGAGCATTTACCGACCTTTAGTTTCTATATTGATTCTGCGAATCATTTCCTGAACATTGCTTTCCGTCTCATCCAGATGGGCGACAACCGAAAGCTGAACAGCTAAAAGCCGTCCTAAATACATTGAAAAAACACCTTCTGCCCTAATCTTCTCCCAATCAAGATTTAACTCCTTATAGGGGTCCTCAACCCAGTCTCCCTGCTGATATTTTGATTTTACTTTTTCCCTGAGTGCAAGATTCGAAATGTAAGCGAAGCGTCCATCTGTAACTTCAATGCCATACCTCTCTCGTTGCAAAAATTCACCCCGCTCCCGGATTGAGGTTTCATAGTGATCAAAAAGCAGCTGCTTCAACGAGTCGTCCTCAATTCTGTTTGCTGCACCCGTTGATACAAGTTCATTGTAGCCAAGCCGTATAGGAAAAAATTCATCGACATCATTGCTCTCCATGAATCCCCGCCGCAAACGATCTGTGTCAAACCCGGATACATCCCGGTCCGAATTTAGATAACTCATCAGGTACATTCCATTTTCATCTTTTTCAACAAAATCGGCCCGAACGATCCCAATCTGATCAAGATCTTTGCTGAGGTCGTTTTTGATACTGATCAAAAGCTCATTCTTTTGCGAAACCGTCCTGCGCTCCTCGTTCCAGTTGTTTACCTGCAGAGCGATGAGGATCCCAATCACAACCAGCAAGATTTCCCCGATTGCATAAAAAAGATATGTACGCACTTTGTTCTGTTCCATAAGCTGTTTTCGGATTTGGCGAAAAAATCGGAGCATCTATTTTTAATCTGTTAAATGCTGAATTTCCCGCCTTACGGATTCCAGCAATTCTGTTGCATCCTGGATTCGTCCTTCCCCGTTCCAAATCAATCGCCAGTGAATATGATACATCCCAATGGCCAGTTGCTCCAATTCAGGATACTTTTTCATCCGGATTATAATCTCCTCTAAACGATCCTCACTAAGCGACAACGGCTCGCCGCTTAAGTAACCGACTCGCAAATCCGGAGGGAGTATGCCATTCACTACATTGTCAATATCTGTTCGTACCGGAAGATAGCTTTCCCACCACTGGTTCAGAACATTATCGCGATTGTAATAAAATAGGATCTGATCTTTAAGCTCTTCATTGCCTAACAATTTGATATTTCCTGTGGATCTTATATCTGTTATGGTATTATCATTGACTTGAAGGAACTGAACAAAACCAGCCTGAGCCAGGCTCATAACCAATGCCTGTTTACCTTCATAATCATCGCCCCTCCAGTTGACGGTTCTCATGGAGATATCATCCATGTCATAATCATTATTAATGAAATCGAGGATATTCAGGATTTTGGTATTGTTGTAACGGGCATTTTCTATTTTGAAGACGTATTCCAGTGAATCGCTTTGCAAATCTTCCACAAAGCTCTCATAATAAGAGATCTCAAGATCTGAGAGTTTTCGGCCCTCATTCCAGTTATTCACCTGCAGGGCAATTAAAATCCCGATGACTACAAGCAGGATTTCTCCAACAGCATAGAGGATGTAGGTTCGAACTTTATTCTGTTCCATAAGCTGTTTGCGGATCTGTCGAAAAAACTTAAGCATTACATCACCAACCCTTCTGTTTAAGTGGCTATTTTAGTTTTTAATATCGGTATCTACAAATTTGTTATTTGTAGGTACTTCTATTTACAGATTTATTTGAACGTGCCATCTGCAGCTGCATAAGTTGCTTCACATTCACCATTGGGTTTAGTATTCTACAGCATGAACATATTAGGAATTGATGTAGGCGGGTCGGGTATTAAGGGAGCCATTGTCGATACCCGGAAGGGAGAACTGATTACTGAACGCCATCGCATCTCCACGCCCCGGCCGGCAACCCCCGAAGCCATGATTGCAACGATTGGGGATATCATCAAACATTTCGACTGGAACGGCCCCGTGGGATGCGGATTTCCTGCTGCCGTAAAAAATGAGATCGTAAAAACCGCGTCCAACATCGACAAATCATGGATCGGGGTGAATGCTTCCGCACGAATAGAATTACAGACGGGATGCCCTACTCATCTTCTGAATGATGTGGATGCAGCCGGATTTGCCGAGCAGGAATTCGGTGCCGGAAAAGGACAATTGGGCACAATTTTCATGGCCGCATTCGGCACCGGTATCGGTACCGCGGTTTTTCATAACCAACAGCTGGTCCCCAACACAGAACTGGGACATATTCCCATGCATGGCGGACCCGCGGAACACTACGCCGCCAATTCCGTCCGCGAAAAAGAGAATCTCAGCTGGGAAGAATGGGGAGGCCGCGTGAATGAATACCTTCAGCTTGTAGAATTTCTCTTCTGGCCGGATCTGATCATCCTGGGAGGCGGAGTCAGCAAAAGCTTTAGCAAATTCAGTACTTATCTGAATCTCGAGACAGAAGTTGTCCCTGCCAAAAGCCGCAACCACGCCGGCATCATCGGTGCAGCATTAGCTGTCTCTAAAAAGCAGAATCACGGGTAGCCGAAATCGTATTCAACAATTTTTTATCGTTTATAAGCTCCGAATTACAATAGATGTGAGATGGACGATGAGCGATGAGTGATGTACGAAGTACTACAAATCACTCATCGTACATCACACATCAGAAGTCGCCAGTCTTTACTCACCCTCTCCAGTCCT
>JAWVZW010000122.1:0-6393 GCA_033721975.1 Balneolaceae bacterium | reverse complement strand
GAAGGGGGATGCCTCTGCAGGCAGATCCGACCGTTCTGTATGCTCTGGGAGAACGGAGGCGACTTCTGTTTGAAGACTATCAGTATCAGCACCCCTACAACACCTATCTCTATAGGGGTCTGCCACCGGGACCCATTACGAACCCCGATGAAGCATCGATCAATGCAGTTCTTAATCCTGAAGATCACGGCTATTATTATATGGTGGCCACACCCGATGGCACTCACCGTTTTTCAAGAACTTTTGAAGAACACAGGCAGGCAAGTGATGAATGGAGAAGGTGGATTCGGGAACAGTATAGGATCCGCGACCAGCGGGAGAGAGAAGAGTCTGCAGCCGGGGCACAGAGTGATTAACCGGCCGCAAAATTCTATTGAGATAAAGTGCTTCCCGGCTAATAAATTAAAGTATGAAAGCGATTCAGTCAGTTCCGATTGTTAATGCTGCTGCCCCGGGAACGGTTTAGAGGGGGCTCAGGCTCGGGATTCAGAATATTTCTTGCATCAGGTGTAAGACCTCTGATAAAGACATTCTGATTTACCCGTTGTCCATTAAAGTCGATATCCAGAGCCAGGCCGCGGTAAGGATTCGATTCACGCATTGCACGCGACAGATATGCGGGATTACCGGCCGTTTCAAGACTCTGCAGGAGAAAATTGGCCGCATCGTAACCCAGACGAGAGAACCTGTCCGGATCTTCTCCAAAACGAGTTTCGTAATCTTCGTCAAAAAAATCGGTAGCAAGAGTGTCGGATGCGGGAGTGACTGAAAATGGTTCCGAATAGTAGATTTCAAAAAACCTGCGCTGGAAAGCAGATGGATTTGCCATAGACCACTCTTCGGAACCCATGATGATCACGTCGCTTCGCATCGCTTCAAGATCATTCAGCAGTAAATTGGCAAGGGTAGTAGCCGCCTGGCCGGTAAAAGGAGCATAAAGTCCTTCACTGGGAATATAATTGAGTGAGTCGATCAGCACGGTATCCGGAGTAAAAACCTGTGTAAACTCGGATATGTCGTAACCCAGGCTTGCGAAATCTTCCTCGATGTGATGGGAGATATAGGCTCCTAATCTCTCTGCTTCACGCCTGAAGCTGTTCCCAGCGACGGCACCCAGTGTTCCTTCCTCAACAAACACAGCGAGTGTATCCAGCCCAAGCTCCTGCACGGCGAAACGGGCCATGGTTTTACCATGAACCTCGAAGGTGGGATTCAGCTGAAATGTATAGTTATAATCCAGATTCAGGCTGTCAGAATTAGCCAGTGGTGCCAGCATCGGTATTTGAAGCTCTTCCGAGATTCCTGCCATTCGGATGGCCGGTTCTGAAAACAGGGGCCCAATAACAGCATCAGTATTCCGCGATAATGCAAGTTCTGTCAGGGCTTTTTCCGTAGAGTCGGGATCCACATATGAGTTACGGAAAAGAAGCTGAACTTTTTTGTCTGCATTGCGGCTGTTGAACTCTTCGGCAGCAAAAATCATCCCCCTGTAAAGATTCCGGGGTATGGTAAAGTCAGGGTCTTCCTCATCAAAAACGGGTAATACCACACCCACATGATAGACAATTCCATCCGGTGGCGTGGGATAAATAAAGCCCGATTGAACGGTCGTAGGGCCCATATCCCCAAGCAGCTGCTGTGAAAGCTGTTCAATATTTGAGCTGTCCGACTCCATTTTGATCAGTTCATTTACCAGCGTTTTGTAGGTATACCGGTCAACATAGCGGCGTGACTGATCTACCAGGTCGAACCGGATCGATCGGTTGGTTGACCGCCTCATCGTCTCGAATCTTTCCGGTACGGTTAAGTAATTTATAATCTGACGATATAGTCTTTGGGCATCAAAACGAACACCGCTGCGACTTCCGCTCTGAACGACCCTGTAAAGCAGATCCAGGCTCTGATCATACTGCTTGAGTCTGAAGCGCGCTATAGCAGTTGTATAGAGGGCTTCCGTCATGATCTCTGTATTGCTGCTTTTTGCAGGACCGTCGAGTTCATTCAGAGCTGCATAATAATTTCCCAGCGCTAAGTGTGTTTTGCCAAGGAATAGTCTGGTTTGATCATCCTGATCGGGTAGGTCAGAAAAAACGGTGAGAGCTTCAGAATATCGTTCATTCCGGTATAGGTCAACACCGTCATTAAAAGACTGTGCAGCAAGGGGACCGGCGAGTGCCGGCAAACATGTAAGGATCGAAATCAGGTACAGAACTTTTTTCATAGTCTCGTCAGATAGCTTTGATACAATTCAATAAAGTCAGTCCGGGCCCTTTTTGTTCCTTTTACTCCCATTCTATGGTTGAAGGCGGCTTGGAGCTGATGTCATAAACAACACGATTGATGCCCCTGACTTCATTGATAATTTGATTGCTGACCTTAGAAAGGAATTCGTAAGGAAGGTGAGCCCAGTCGGCCGTCATACCATCCACACTTGTCACCGCACGTAATGCCACCGTAAATTCGTAGGTACGCTCATCACCCATCACACCTACTGATTGCACCGGCAGCAGGACAGCCAGAGCCTGCCATACCTCATCATAAAGCCCGTGTTCACGAAGAGAGCTGATGAAAATGTCATCGGCCTCCCGAAGCAGATCAAGTCTTTCTTTGGTTAATTCACCAATAACACGAATGCCGAGCCCCGGGCCCGGAAATGGATGCCGGCCGATAAAAGACTCGGGTATCCCCAGTTCTCGTCCCACATTCCGGACTTCATCCTTGAAAAGCTCTCGAACCGGCTCAATAAGACCCATTTTCATTTTTTCCGGTAAACCGCCCACGTTGTGATGCGATTTGATGGTAGCCGATGGACCTTTAAAGGATACGCTTTCAATCACATCCGGATAAAGCGTGCCCTGAGCCAGATACTTATAGTTATTTTCCTCGGAAATAGTATCCTCAAAAACATCAATAAAGGTGTTTCCAATAATCTTTCTTTTCGCTTCCGGATCACTGACACCGCTCAGGTTGGTGAGGAATTGATTGGAGGCGTCAATGCCTTTAACAGGTAGTTTCAGATGCTCCCGGTAGGTAGTTAGGACATTTTTAAATTCATTTTTCCGGAGAAGGCCATTATCAACGAAAATACACTGAAGCTGATTTCCTATGGCCTTATGGATTAATGTGGCAACAACTGTTGAGTCAACACCTCCGGAGAGTGCACAAAGTACCTTATCGCTGCCAACCTTATTCCGGATCTCCTCGATCTCGGTCTCAATAAATGATGCTGCTGTCCACGTACCGCTGCACCCGGCAATATTGATGACGAAGTTTTCAAGAATCTCGCTGCCCTGATCGGTATGGGCAACTTCAGGATGGAACTGAACGCCGTAAATCGGCTTTGAGTCGTGCTTTACGGCGGCAACAGGTGCGTTTTCGGTATGGGCAATTACGTGATAGGGGAAAGGTAGTTCCTTGATATGGTCACCATGACTCATCCAGACCACGGACTCTTCATAAATACCGCTGAAAAGATCTGAGCGGTCATCGATAATCAATTTTGCCCGCCCGAATTCCCGTTTGTGGGCCCGTTCCACACTGGAAGGATTAATGGAGTGCGCCAGGGACTGCAGCCCGTAACAGATACCCAGTACGGGAATATCCATGGCGATATAGTCCATATTCAGCGCAGGTGCATCCGGGTCGTACACGCTCTTGGGACCTCCGGACAAAATAATCCCCTTTGGCGGCTGTTTCGCGAACTCTTCCGGCGGAGTGTTGAAGGGGTGAATTTCGCAGTACACATTCAGTTCCCTTAACCGGCGGGCTATGAGCTGCGTATATTGAGAACCGAAATCTAAGATGAGTACCCACTCATCATGATGAGTTTGCATGAAAATTCTTGAATTGTTTTGAGTGATAACATTCCTGCTCTGGTTGATCAGTCTATCGAGGCTCTGTTATCGTGCTGGAATATGTTTTCAGAAACGAATAAATGAAGGATACAATTCTGTATCGCTTATTCAATTATTCAAAAATTAAAATTACCCCACTACATCTTTGTAGTCGTCTACCGAAAGAAGCCCGTCAAGTTCTGATGAGTCGGAAAGTTTCATTTTTACCATCCAGCCATCACCATAGGGATCGTTATTTACCAGTTCCGGATCGTCTTCAAGAGATTCATTGATTTCAAGAATTTCCCCGGATACCGGAGCGAAAAGTTCGGAAACCGTTTTAACAGCCTCTACCGTGCCAAAAACATCATCCTGATCGAATTCTTCACCTTCCGGTTCAAGCTCTACGAATACAATATCGCCAAGTTCGCTTTGGGCAAAGTCAGTAATGCCAACGGTAACGGTTCCGTCACCATTATCTCGTACCCATTCATGTTCACGGGTGTATTTCAAATCGTCAGGAAAATTCATAGCAGGTAGATTTAAGCAGGTTGTTTTTCTTCGGGATTGAATGTAAAGGATTTCTCCAGATACTGGGTATTGAAATTACCGCTCTGGAAATTGGGATCGTCCATGAGCTGCAGGTGATATGGAATGGTTGTTTTAACTCCTTCGATCACAAATTCCTCGAGTGACCGGCGCATTCGCTTGATGGCCTGATCCCTTGTGGGTGCACTCACAATAAGTTTGGCAATCATGGAGTCGTAATTAGGCGGTATTCGGTATCCAGAATAGGCATGTGTATCAACCCGTACACTGTGTCCCCCGGGAATATTGAATGATGTAATGGTTCCGGCAGTGGGGCGGAAGTTATGTTCAGGATCCTCCGCATTGATGCGGCACTCAATAGAATGGCCTCGCATTTTCAGTGGCTTGGTGCTGATTTTCTCACCTGCTGCGACGAGAATTTGTTCTTTCACCAGATCGTAGCCTGTTATTTCTTCGGTCACGGGATGTTCAACCTGAATACGGGTATTCATCTCCATGAAGTAGAAGTTCAGGTCTTTATCAACGATAAACTCAACCGTTCCGGCTCCTTCGTAATTAATGGCTTTACCAGCATTAATTGCAGCGGTACCCATTTTCTCGCGCACCTCGGGGGTCATAACAGGAGAGGGGGCCTCCTCAAGAATTTTCTGATGGCGTCTTTGGAGAGAACACTCTCTTTCTCCCAAATGAATAACGTTGCCATGCTGGTCGCCGAGAATCTGTATTTCAATATGACGGGGGTCGACCACAAACTTTTCGATATATACGGCAGGATTGTTGAAGGCTGTTTCAGCTTCGTTCCGGCATGTTTTAAAGGCTTTTTCGAAACCGGAATCTTCATGAACAACGCGCATACCGCGTCCACCGCCGCCGGCACTGGCCTTGATAATGACCGGATAACCAATATCTGAAGCTATTTTTCTGCCTTCTTCCAGGTCTTCTACCACACCGTCAGATCCCGGAACGACGGGAACCTTGTTATTGATCATCGTAGCCTTGGCCGTGGCTTTGTCACCCATCATGTTGATCATTTCGGGTGACGGGCCTATAAATTTTAAATCATGTTCAGCACAAATGCGGCTGAATTCGGCATTCTCTGCCAAAAAACCATAACCGGGATGAATAGCTTCGGCATTGGTTATTTCGGCAGCGGCCAGTATGGATGGGATTTTCAGATAGCTTTCCTTGCTGGGGGCTGGGCCAATACAGACAGCTTCATCCGCAAATTTTACATGCAGGCTGTGTTCATCGGCCTTTGAATAGACCGCGACTGTATTGATACCCATTTCCTTGCAGGTCCGGATGATTCGCAGTGCGATTTCGCCCCGGTTTGCAATCAGAATCTTTTTAAACATAGGGAGCTATTTTTTAATGATGAAAAGAGGCTGATCGAACTCTACGGGCTGACCGTCATTTACCAGTACTTTTTGTACTGTTCCCCCAAATTCAGCTTCAATTTCATTCATTATCTTCATGGCTTCCACGATACAGAGTGTCTGACCCTGCTTGACGGTATCACCAACCTTTACAAAAGGATCGGAATCCGGAGAGGGTGCCTCGTAAAATGTTCCTACTATAGGAGATTTCACAACATCCCCGTCAGGCTGATCTCCTGAGGAGCTTTGTTTTTCTTCCTCTTTGGCAGCAGGCGTCTGAGGTGCGGGAGCACCCTGAGGCGGAGCTGCCGCAACAGCAGGCTGAGCCGGCATCTGAACCTGCATCGGAACTCCTGAGTTCTCAGAAGTCTTTTTTACTTTCAGCTTAAAATCACCTTCTTCGATGGACACTTCATTGAGATCTGTATCAGAAATCATGTCCAGAAGTTTCTTAACTAGTTTTAAATCCATAAGACGTTTTATTTTGATTTAGCTCTTTCCAGATAATCACCAGTTCGCGTATCAACTCGTATTTTTTCGCCCTTATCAATAAACAGGGGCACCTGAACCACAGCACCACCTGTGATGGTAGCGGGTTTACTACCGCCCTGGGCAGTATCACCTTTTACGCCCGG
>JAWVZW010000121.1:0-6411 GCA_033721975.1 Balneolaceae bacterium | reverse complement strand
GAGGTGTACGGAGAACAGGGTGAGGGACCTCTTTTTATCTCGCTTCAGGCCGTGAACGGGTTTCTTTATTCAGCAGAATTTTATGGAGAAACTGCACCTGACGACCTTCGGCCGCGCATTGTGATAACTTCAGTTGATTAAACCAGACCGATGAGATTTATAAGCATAATTACCATTTTAATACTTGTTATTGGGGCCGGGCTGGCTGTTGAAGAGACCAGTGGGCAAACACGTGACCTTACGAGCTCAGGATCATTTTATTCCGGATTTGGGTTTGGTATACCAGTGGAAGTGAATTCGCCCTATACGGCCGGCATGGGACTGGGCGGTGTGTCCACATTCACCAATATGACAACCAGTACGCTTAATCCGGCGCATTGGGGTTTTGTTGGATTTACCCAGGGAAATCTCACGATGTCTATGAACGGCTATCAGGCTAGCGACAGCCAATCGTCTGCCGATAACGCCCTCCTTGCGTTTGAAAATTTTCAGCTTGTCATACCTGCACTGAGAAACCGGCTCGGTATATCGGCGTCATTCATGCCGATCACCCGTTCCAATTTTGAGGTATTTAATGAGGGCGGGTTTGATCCGCTTGAAAATCCTTCCGGAGTAGAGGAGGTGAACTACATATCAAATATAGCCGGTTCCGGCGGTGTGAACCGTTTTGAAATCGGTATGGGATTGCGTTTTCTGGACAATGTATCCGCCGGATATGGATTTTCTGCGAATTTGCTGGCTCAGCAGCAGGAAAGCACGGTAGCATTCTCAGATGGAAGATACACGTCTATCTTAACCAACAGAGAGCTGAGCGGGCACGGATTCGGGCACCGTTTTGGCGTATTTATGTTTAAGGAAGATCTTTTCAATGAAGATGATCAGATTTCAATAGGGGCATCCATAAATTTACCTGTCAATATAGACGTAACACGAACGGTGTCTACATTCAGGACGATTGAAAACCGTCGAACTCTGATTGAGCTGAATGAGGGTTCTCCCAACAGAGACGGAACCATTCGATTACCATTGGAATTTAATGCAGGCCTTACGTATAATTTAAGTCGCTTTGTAAATGTTTCGGCTGAAATGCTCATGCAGGAATGGGATAATGCCCGTTTCAGCTACAGTGCCGAGCAGGAAGCATATTACAAAAACAGGGTAAAAACCGGACTTGGGGTACAATATCATCCTTACCGGGATGAGCAGGCCGAAGGATTCTTCTCGGGTCTCAAATATAGCTTTGGGACATCCTATGATACTGGGCATCTGTCTATTAATAATGAAGATATCGAAACCGTTATGTTTAATGCGGGCATAGGCTTGATATCTGAGCGGTCTTCATCGTCGATAGATCTGAATTTTCATTTTGGGTTTCGGGGAACAGAATCCTCAAATTTAGTTAAAGAGAATATATGGGGCTTTTCGCTCTCACTGAATTTGGCTGAGTTTATGTTTGTACGGCCTAAATTCCAGTAATCAGGGAAAAGCATAATAATTAACCCATTATGCAGTTTTATACTTGTCAGTAACCAACATCAGAATCATGAAAAAGTACATCGCAGTATTCGCACTATTATTTGCTTATTCAACGGAGGCATTTTCTCAAAGTGAGCCTCCCTATGGAATGAGCGAAATTCAGGCATACTCCATTTTTTATGAGAATTACAGGACCGGCAATTACGATATGGCCCTGCAATTTGGCAAATGGATGCTTGAGAAAAAGCCTATGGAAATTGAAGGTGCCAATCGCTTCAGTCTGCCGCGTCAGTTCGAGCGCATGATTGATGTCTATTCGGAGCTTTCAAAGCAGGCCAATGATCCAACCATGCGTGCAGCTTATATCGATACTGCATTGGCGATCTATGATGAAACTTTTTCAACCTTTGATGAGGGCACCATAGATTACTATGAGTGGTACTTCAACCGCGGACGATTCCATCAGGAGCATCAGAGCCAAATTCAGAACGGTATGGATAAGGCTTATGCCGACTATGAAAAGGCATATGAACTGGATCCTGAGAGATTGATTCAGGCAGGCGACGGTTACTATATCCAGATTCTGGTTTCACACTATATCAATCAGGATCAGCGTGAAAAAGCACTCAACATGATGGATGAAGTGGAGCCCATGGCGAGTGAGTCTTTAAAAACCTCTTTTGATGAATTCAGGGATGAGCTGTTCTCTGATCCAGCTGAGAGGATTACATTCCTTGAATCGCAACTGGAAGAAAATCCGGAAAATCTGGAACTGATTCAGGAACTGGCAGAATTACATGAATCCCAGGGTAACAGAGCTGAAGCTATTCGCTACGCTGAGCGTCTTTACGAGCTGAATAAGACCTATGAAAATGCACGGCGTCTTGCTGAATACGATCTGTCGGATGCCCAATACCAGGAGGCCATTCGGTACCTGCGCGAAGCGCTTAATCTGACAGATGATACAGATCAGAAAAAGCGTGTGAACCTTCAAATTGCTGAAACGTATCAGAATACCGGCAACCTTCAGGAAGCCAGACGATATGCACGGGCAGCCAGTCAGCTCGACAGAAGCTGGGGTCAGCCATATATCCGTATCGCCTCCATTTACGCTGCAGCCGTTACTCAGTGTACATCAGGACGCCAGATCGATCGCGATGATCGTGTGGTATACTGGCTGGTTCTCGACTACCTTGACAGAGCCAGAAATGCGGATCCGTCTGTTGCGAGCACTGTACAGCGACAATATCGTACCTATGAGCCGGTACTTCCTTCTTCAGAAGATAAATTCTTCCGCGGATGGGAAACAGGCGATGAGATGCAGATTGACGGAAGCCTTCGCGACTGCTACGCCTGGATTAATGAAACCACTACGGTACGCTGATTTTTTATAAACAATTTCCTTCCTTATCTTCATAAACAAATGATGCCGGAAATAAACCGGCATCATTTATTCTTCTCTCCGATTCTGCTCTTGACGCGGGATTATCAGGCTCTTCTATAAAGATTACAACATTCAGAAAAACACTTTCAGACTGCTGAACTTAAGACTACTAATTCATTAAACATTGGTGCATGGCACGATCAAATAAACACAAAGGCCGGAAGCAAAAAGGCAAAGGCAAAGGCAAAAACAAGGGGAATAAGAAAAACGGTTTTGTCCCGCAATTTCATCACAATCAGCAAACGCGGATTGGCGGCAGATATAACGGGATCCTTGAAATCAATCAGAAAGGATATGGCTTTATCCGGCGCATTGATTTTGAATTCAGCTACGATCCAAAGGACCCCTTTCTGAAACCGGATGAAGTGAAACATCATGATTTAAGATCGGGTCTTGTACTGGAAGGTGAATTTGAACAGGATCAGAGCGGCAACCGCCATGTTCACTCGATAGATGTGATCAACGGCCGACCTGCCTCGGAGTGGCAGAAGATCAATCGGTTTGAGCTGCAAACACCCATCATGCCGGATGAATATATTCAGCTTGGGCATAATCCGGACGATATAGAGCTGAGGGTCATTGATCTGGTTGCTCCCATCGGCAAAGGACAACGTGCACTGATTGTAGCCCCGCCGCGTACCGGTAAAACCGTTTTGCTAAAGAAAATCGCAAAAAGCCTGACCGAAAATTTCCCCAACATTCATACTGGGATACTTTTGGTGGATGAAAGACCCGAAGAGGTAACGGATTTCCTGAGATCGACCAATGCGGAAGTATTTGCCTCTTCCAATGATAAGCCCACGGAAAGCCATGTTCGTATCTCAGAGATGGCTCTCGGTTATGTGAAAAGGAAAGCGGAATTTGGTGAGCATGCCGTTCTTCTGATTGACTCTCTTACAAGGCTTGGTCGCGCTTATAATGCGGCTCAAACCGGCAGCGGACGAACGCTTTCCGGTGGTCTGGATATCCGGGCACTTGAGATTCCCAAGAAAATCTTTGGCTCTGCAAGGAAAATTGAGGGCGGCGGATCATTGACGATTATTGCCACCTGCCTGGTAGAAACCAATTCCAGAATGGACGACCTGATCTTTGAAGAGTTTAAGGGTACAGGTAACATGGAGCTCGTTTTGGACAGGGAAATTGCAAACGATCGTATCTATCCGGCTATCAACATTGCAGCTTCAGGTACACGTAATGAAGACAAGTTTATTACCGATTCACTGGAGGAGAGAAACATGGTTCGCAGATTTCTGCTCAAGAAATCCCCGAAAGAATCAATGTCGATGTTGTTGCAGGTAATGCGCCGTACGGAAAGCAATGATGAGATCTTCAAACAGATTGCAGCGACAACCTGAACCTGATACCGCCCTATCAATGGTAGAGTTATATCTAAAGCTGAACTGACTTAACTGAAAATAAAATCAGGTTTTGTCAGTACTGTGGGATAGTTGGATCTACTTTGGCGGACCACTCATTGATTCCGCCTTTTAGTCGCAGGGCATTGGTGAAGCCGTTATCCGATAGCAGGTTTACGGCATCTCCGGCAGAGCTGCCTGAACGGCAAACCACGATGATGTCTTCATCCTTGTCAAGCTCATCCATTCGGCTTTCAAGCTGATCGTAAGGTATTCTTGTCGTCCCATCAAGATCAGCCATATAGTATTCATGGGGCTCCCGCACATCCAGAAGGATAAAGGCCTCTTTGCGATCCATTCGTGCTTTCAGTTCTTCAGCTGTGATTTCCTTCATGAGTTTGTCTCTGTTTCAATATTCTGTTTAGAATGACTTTCTTGTTTTATCAGCTATCAGCTATTATCAACGATAACGGACGAGCTTGAACTGACGGCCGAGATAGAGCTGGCGGGCCTCCTCATCTTCAGCAAGTTCTTCGGCGGTTCCTTCACGGAGAATTTTTCCCTCGAACATTAAATAAGCACGATCGGTAATGGCCAGCGTTTCATGCACATTATGATCGGTGATAAAGATACCGATATTTCGATTCTTCAGATCTGCTACAATCTCCTGAATGTCTTCCACAGCAATCGGATCGACCCCCGCAAACGGTTCATCCAGCAGAAAAAATTTGGGGTCCGTAACCAGGGCCCTGGCAATTTCAGTTCTTCTTCGCTCACCGCCCGACAGGCTGTAACCTTTGGTATTCACTACTTTCTGAAGGCCAAACTCCTCAATAAGCTGATCGACCCGCTCCTTGATTTTTTTCTTGGGGATGCTGTGAAATTCAAGAACTGCCTGCAGATTTTGTCTTACCGTAAGGTTTCGGAATACGCTGGCTTCCTGGGCAAGATATCCGATGCCCATTCTTGCCCGCTGATACATGGGTTTTCGGGTGATATTCTGATCATTCAGAAATACCCGTCCGGAATTGGGTTTTACAATGCCGGTGAACATATAAAAAGTGGTAGTCTTTCCGGCCCCGTTGGGTCCCAGCAATCCTACAATCTCACCCTGATTTACGTTAATGGATACGTGGTCCACAACGGTCCGCTTGCGGTAGCTTTTTACAAGCTCACTGCTGTGAAGCATCATGGGTTTTGATTCGGGCGCAGTCATTCAAAAGAGTAATTTCCGATTTGCTCTATGCAGATCTTTGTGAGGCGTATTCCGGCTTCAATATCTTTTATGGCACAGGTTTCAACTGTACTATGAACATATCGGGTTGGGCAGGATATGGAGGTTACATGGCTGCCGATACCCATCAGGTACTGCATGGCGGAAGTGTCGGTGCCGCCGGCCGTGAGTACTTCCCGCTGAACCGGAATCGAGTGATCATTCGCAATTTTTTCCATATAGTTAACGAGGGATGGCGTGCAAATAATGCTCTTGTCCATCACTTTAATTCCAATACCTTCCCCGAGATGAGTGCATTTTTGATGATCACCCACACCCGGCAGGTCATTGGCCAGGGTGATGTCGAGAGCAATTCCGATATCCGGCTGGATGGCATTGGCTGCTACACGTGCACCCCGTACACCCACCTCTTCCTGAACGGTAAATACAGCGTAGAGGTCACAGTTTGTGGTTTTAGCCTGAATCAGCGCTTCTGCAAGCATGTAAACGGATACCCGGTTATCCAGGGATTTGGATGTGACGCAATCTCCCAACTGAGTCAGGTTCTTTTCGCGGGTAATCGGAGTGCCATCGGGAACCAGATCTTTAATTTTGTCCGGATCAAGAATCCCTGTATCGATATAGAGGTTTTCCAGTTTCGTTTTCTCCTTCTTCTCGGAATCCGACTGAATATGGATGGGCTTGCTTCCGATCACACCGGTCAGGGTTTCCTTGCCGTGAATGACTACCCGCTGAGTGACCAGTGTTTGGGCATCAAATCCGCCTAGGGTCGAAAAGCGGATAAATCCATCCTTGTCAACCTTGGTTGAGATCAGCGATATTTCATCCAGGTGGGCGGCCATCATCACTTTGGGACCGTCACCTTTTTTCCTGACAATCAGGTTGCCCATCCGATCCGTATG